>NZ_JBVVQV010000008.1:0-236095 GCF_055811235.1 Mesorhizobium sp. WSM4810
ACTTCTTCGTCGCCAGCGGCGCGCCGCCCTCGTTGGTGAGGCGTATATAGTCGGCGCCCATCCAAAGTGTCAACAACGATTTCAATCTTTTTTGCGGAGAACTGTTTCGCTTTGGCGTCTCAGTTCAGGGTGCACCAACCATGTCTTAGGTACGATTTGTTACCTATGTCTCCGGGCTGGACAACTTCCGGTAGACCGGCTGGATCGCCACGATCCGAAGGTTCTCACCATGAAAATTTGAACCGCACGGGACCAAGAACTCACCTGTCCCATGCGGCGGAGCCGTCTCCGGTCCTGTGAGCTTAATATGGGAACAAAACAGGAAAATTCAAGGATCACGGCTGGAACCATTCGGCCCGGCTTTTAGTTCCATCAGCGAAGAACGGGACCGCCGAGCGAGCGTCGCAGCGCGACAGGCCTGAGGTCCTCAGCAAGTCTTCCAGGCCAATATCGCTCTACGACCGCAGGCGGTGGTGCTGTTCTGGGCACGAACAGGGAGATTCACCATGAAAGTCGCTGAGATAATGACCCCCAACGTCCATCTCGCCAGTCCTGACGAGTCACTGCAGAAAATCGCGAAACGAATGGCGGTTGACGATGTCGGATTCCTCCCCGTCGGAGAAAACGACCGACTCGTCGGAACGATCACCGACCGTGACATCGTCGTGCGTGCGGTCGCCGAAGGCAAAGACGGCAACGCGACGGTCCGCGACGTGATGACTGAGGATGTCAAATACTGCTTCGAGGACGAAGATATCGAGCACGTCGTCCAGAACATGGGTGATATCCAGGTCAGGCGGTTGCCTGTCCTCAATCGCGACAAGCGCCTGGTGGGCGTGGTCTCGCTCGCGGACGCGGCGCTGAAGGAAGATCCGGCAACCGCCGGAATCGCGATGTCCGGCGTCGTCGTGCCCGGCGGCGCACACGCGACGTAAAAAAATCCCCGCGGGCAAGCAGACGGGATCCGATGGACGACCTGCCGAGCGGCGTCGTCGGCATGGCCCTGAGGCGGCGATCGAAACGGCGAGCGCATTGGTGATCTCTGCCGCCCGCGCCGATCGGCCGGTGAGCCAGCCGGGGCCCTTACCAACGTTACACCGATTTAATGTGCAAGCGAGCGGGAGAATTGCCATAAAGCTTTGATATCGACGGGCCATCCCCTGTGTCGGAGGGTGCTGTCGCGTCTACTTCAGCTTGGGAAGGGGTAGACGGTATCTTTGCCAACCGGAGTGCCGATGGCCGCCTGGAAACAGATTGTTTTTGCATTTGTGATCCTCGTCGCGGCCGCGGCCGCCTGGGTTCGCTTTTTTCCAGGCGCGCCGGATGTGCTGGCGCGCTGGGGCATCGAATGGGCTGATGCCGCGACGCCTCCGACAGCGACGAGCGCCGTCGACAACGCCGGGCAAGCGGGCCGCCGCAGCGACGCCGGCCAACTGGCGACTATCGTCGCATTGCCGGCGGCCACGGCCGTCATCAATGATCGCCTGCGGGCAATCGGCACCGGCCGAGCCTACGCCTCGGTGACGGTCAATCCCTACAGTTCAGGCCGCCTGGTCGAATTTCTGGTCGAGTCCGGCGCCCATGTCGAAAAAGGACAGATCATTGCCACCCTCGATTCCGACACCGAGGTGATCGCACAGGACCGCGCAAAGGTTGCCTTGCAGGACGCGCAGGCCAAGCTCGACCGGGTCAAATCGTTGCGGGCTTCCAACGCTGCGACGGCGGTCTCTGTTGCCGATGCCGAGGTGGTGCTGGCCAATGCCAAGCTGGCGCTTCGCGATGCGGAACTGGCCTTGCAGCGCCGCTCGATCGTCGCGCCGATCGCCGGCGTCGTCGGCATCCTGCCGATATCAGCCGGCAACTATGTGACCAGCCAGTCGGCGGTCGCCACCCTTGACGACCGCTCCAGCATACTGGTCGAATTCTGGGTGCCGGAGCGCTTCGCCGCCGTCGTCAAAGTCGGCGCGCAATTGTCGGCGACGCCAATCGCCAACCCAAACAAAGCCTATACCGGCACGGTCTCCGCCATCGACAACCACATCGATGAAGCCAGTCGTACCCTTCTGGTCAAGGCAAAGATCGCCAATCCGGCCGATTCGCTGCGTGCCGGCATGTCCTTCCAGATCACCATGAAGTTCCCCGGCGACAGCTATCCTGCGGTCAGTCCGCTGGCGATACAATGGGGTTCGGACGGCGCCTATATCTGGACCATCGTGGACGGCAAGGCCAAGCGGGTTGCGGTGCGCATCATCCAGCGCAACACTGAGACCGTGCTGATCGATGCCCCGATCGTCAGCGGCGACATGGTGGTGACCGAGGGCACCCAGAGTGTCAGCGAAGGCGGCGAGGTCCGCATCGCCGGCGAACAACTGCGCGCCGCGGACGCCGACGGCTGATGACCGCAACCAACAACGCAGCCAGCGACACAGGATTCACCGCGCTGTTCATCCGCAGGCCGGTGATGGCCTTCGTTTTGAACACGCTGATCGCGGTCGCCGGCCTTGCTGCCTTTTACGGTGTCGAAATCCGCGAACTGCCGGATGTCGATCGCGCCGTCGTCACCGTCAACACGACCTTTGAAGGCGCTGCAGCCGAGACCGTCGACCGCGAATTGACCGACGTGATTGAGGGCGCGGTCGCCCGCGTCTCTGGTGTGAAGTCGATCTCGTCCACCTCGTCCTTCGGCACAAGCCGCGTCACCATCGAATTCAACGACGGCGTCGACCTCGACGTCGCCGCCTCCGATGTGCGCGATGGCGTCGGCCGCGTCGCCGACCAGATGCCGGATACGGCGGATGCGCCTCGCATCGTCAAGGCCGATGCCAATTCCGAGCCGGTGATGCGGCTGGCTGTCACCTCCGACACCATGTCGGTGCAGGACATGACGGTGCTGGTCCAGGACCAGATCGAGGACGAGCTTGCCGCCGTGCCTGGCGTAGCCGACGTCCAGGTCTATGGCGACCGCGACAAGATATTTCGCATCGATGTCGATCAGAACAAGCTCGCCGGCCTGGGCTTCACCGTCGCCGACCTGAGGACAGCGCTGGCCTCGGTCGCTTTCGATTCGCCTGCCGGCTCGATCACCACGACCAACCAGGATCTGATCGTGCGTCCGACGGCGGACGTGACCACGCCGGAGGAGTTCGAAAACATCATCATCGGCGGCACGACCCGCATCCGCGACGTCGCCACCGTCACGCTCGGCCCCGACATCGGTCAGACCACATTGCGATCGAACGGCAAGACCGGCATCGGTCTCGGCATCATCCGCCAGGCGGAATCGAACACGCTGGATATTTCGACCGGCGTCAGGGCCGCCGTCGCCGCGCTGCAGGCGGATCTGCCTCAGGGCATGTCGATCAAGGTCACCAGCGACGATGCGGTCTTCGTCAACGGCGCGGTGCATGAGGTCGAGATCGCACTCGGCCTGTCCGTCTCCATCGTGCTGATCGTCATCTATGTGTTTCTCCTCGACTGGCGCGCGACGCTCATTCCTGGGCTTGCGATGCCGGTCGCCATGATCGGGACGATCGCCGCCATCTATCTTGCCGGCTTCTCGGTCAACATATTGACGCTGCTGGCCCTGGTGCTGGCGACGGGCCTGGTCGTCGACGACGCCATCGTTGTTCTGGAAAATATCGTGCGACGACGCAACGAAGGCATGGGGCCACGCGCCGCGGCCGTGCTTGGCGCCCAGGAAGTGTTCTTCGCCGTCATCGCCACGACGCTGACGCTGGTCGCCGTCTTCGTGCCGATCTCCTTCCTGCCCGGCCAGACCGGCGGCCTGTTTCGCGAATTCGGCTTCGTTCTCGCCATATCGGTGCTTCTGTCCGCCGTCGTGGCGCTGACCCTTTGTCCGATGCTTGCCTCGCGCATGCTGTCGGTCGCGCCGCTTCATCACGAAGGCGGCAGCGGCATCGGCGCCCGCATCGGCGGCGCGCTGAACAGGCTCTACCGGCGCTGCCTGCGCACCTGCCTCGATGCGCCGTGGATCGTGCTCCTGGTCGCGCTGCTGTTTGCAGCCACCGCCTTCACGCTGTTCGGCACGATTCGCCAGGAACTGACGCCGACCGAGGATCGTGCCGTCGTGCTCATGCGCGTCGACGCGCCGCAAGGCGTCAGCCTCGACTACACGACGCAGCAGATGCAGAAGATCGAAAAACTGATCGAGCCGCTGCGCGATTCCGGCGAAATCCGCAATACGTTCGAGAGCGCCGGCCGCAACGGCGCCTACAATGCCGGCTTCATGGTGATGACGCTGGCGCCATGGGACGAGCGCACCCGCAGCCAGCAGCAGATCATGGCCGACATCAGACGGCTCACCCGGCAGGTGCCGAGCGTGCGCGTCTTTCCGATGCAGCCCAACAGCCTCGGGATTCGCGGCGCCGGCAACGGCCTGCAGTTCGCGCTGGTCGGCAACAACCGTGCGGCGCTCGGCGACGCTGCGGTGAAGATCATCGCCGAGATGCAGACGGACGCCCGCTTCCAGTCGCCCCGGCTCTCCGTCGACCCGACGCAGCCCCAGCTTTCCGTCGCCATCGACCGCGAGCGCGCTTCCGACCTCGGCATCGACATCACCAGGCTGGCCGATTCCTTCCAGGCCATGCTCGACGGCAATGATGTCGTCGACGTCTATATCGCCGATCGCAGCTACGGCGTGAAGCTCGTCTCGACGACCAACCCGATCAACGATCCGACCGATTTGGAGAACATCTTCCTGAAGACGGCCGACGGCCGCTTCGTGCCGATGTCGACCATCGCCACTTTGACCGAGCGCGCCGTACCGCCCTCGCTGACCCGCGAGCAGCAGCAGCCGTCGGTGGCGATCACCTCCAACCTCAGCGGCGATTTCGCGCTCGGCCAGGCGCTCACCCGCGCCGAGGCAATCGCCACGCCGCTTCTGCCGCCGGGCAGCCGCATCGTCCCCTTGGCCGAGGCGGCGACGCTGGGCGAGACCAACAGCGCCATGATCACCATCTTCGGCTTCTCGCTAGTCATCATCCTTTTGGTGCTCGCCGCTCAGTTCGAGAGCTTCGTCAGCGCGGTCATCATCATGGCGACGGTGCCGCTCGGCCTCGCCTGCGCGATCTTTGCCCTTTTGCTCAGCGGCACCAGCCTCAACGCCTACAGCCAGATCGGCCTGGTGCTGCTGGTCGGCGTGATGGCCAAGAACGGCATCCTGATCGTCGAGTTCGCCAATCAGTTGCGAGACCGCGGGCTCGGCGTGCGTGAGGCGATCGAGCAGGCCTCCACCATCCGGCTGCGGCCGGTGATGATGACGATGATCTGCACCGTGCTCGGCGGCGTGCCGCTGGTGCTGGCGAGCGGCGCCGGCGCCGAGGCGCGGATCGCGCTCGGCTGGGTGATCGTCGGCGGCCTGGGTCTGGCCACCGTCTCGACGCTGTTCCTGACGCCGGTCGCCTATCTCCTGCTCGGCCGCTTCGTCACGCCGAAGGTGGAAGAGGCGTCACGGCTGAAGCGCGAACTCGAACAAGCCGCCTACACCAATGTCGAGCCGGCTGAGTAGGCAGGACAATCGCTTCAGCTTAGACCGGTGACCGCTCATTCCGAGCGTTTGCGCTGCCCCTCACCTGCCTGCCGGCATCCTCTCCCCGCATAGGGACGGGGAGAGGGGCTCTCGTCACCGATTTCGCCAATCACTGGCGTCGCAAGAAGGGCGCCGGCGTTGCGATCAGCTCCTTCTCCCCGTCACTATACGGGGAGAAGTGCCCGGCAGGGCGATAAGGGGCGGCGCCGACTTCAACAAGTTGATCTCCAATACAAATTGGGCACTATCATTTGCCTGAAGAGATTTGCGGCCCTGACCATGGCAGCCTTTTGCTGGGCGAGGCACGGGCGCGCGGAGGAATTGCGATGAGCTATCTGGACGAGCTGTTTTCGGTGGCCGGCAAGACCGCGCTGGTGACCGGGGCTGCGACCGGCATCGGCCGCATGGCGGCGACCGCTTTGGTCAGTGCCGGCGCCACCGTGATGATCGCCTCGCGCAAGGGTGAGGACTGCATCAGGGTTGCCGATGAACTGAACGGCCTCGGCGGCACCGGCCGGGCCGAAGGCTTTGCCGGCGATGTCTCCAGCGAGGCTGGCATCGCGGCGCTGGTCGACGAGGTCAAGGCGCGGACCGAGCGGCTGAACATCCTGGTCAACAATGCCGGCGTCTCCTGGGGGGCGCCGCTGGAAAGTTTTCCCTACCATGCCTGGGCCAGGGTGTTCGGCGTCAACGTCACTGCGGTCTTCCAACTGACGCGCGAGCTTCTGCCGCTGCTCGATGCCGCCGCCAGCGATGCCGATCCGGCCCGGGTGATCAATCTGGGTTCGGTGATGGGCACGCAGCCGCTGGCCGACGACGCCTACTCTTACTCTGCCTCAAAGGCTGCTGTTCACCATCTGACGCGCATCTTGGCGATCGAGTTCGCCGCCCGCCGCATCACCGTCAATGCCTTCGCCCCCGGCCCCTTCCAGAGCCGGATGACAGCTTTTGCCACCGCGAGCGAGGAACAGGCAAGACAAGTCGGCGGCCATGTTCCGCTTCGTCGCATCGGCGCGTCGGATGACATTGCCGGCGCAACGCTCTATTTGTGCAGCCGTGCCGGCAGCTATGTCACCGGCGCCATCCTGCCGATCGATGGCGGGCAGTCGGTGCAGCATGGGCTGACACTGTTCAAGGAATGAAGCCGCTCGCGCTCCGGACGGTTGAAATGGAGGACATCAGCGTGGAACCGATCAGTCTCGATGTGCTTCTGGCCAGCGTCGGCAAGGAGGTCGGCGTGTCGTCGTGGCGGGTGGTCTCGCAGCGCATGATCGACCAGTTCGCCGACGCCACCGACGACCACCAGTTCATCCATTGCGACCCGGAGCGCGCCAAGCGCGAGACGCCGTTCGGTGGCACCATCGCGCATGGTTTTCTGTCGCTTTCGCTTTTATCGGCGATGACCTTCGAGACCATGCCGCCGCTCGAAAACAGCAAGATGGGCGTCAACCATGGTTTTGACTCGCTGCGCTTCCTGGCGCCGGTGAAGACCGGCGCGCGCATCCGCACCCGTTTCGTGCTGGCCGACGTCAAGGTCAGGCCGTCGGGGTGGGTGCAGACCGCGCATGACGTGACGATCGAGATCGAGGGCTCGAAAAAGCCGGCGCTGACCGCGCGCTGGCTGACGCTGACATTGATCGAGCGCGAGCCAGAAGCGGCCTGAACGGCTCAACGAACCTCGCCAGAGATCATCTTCATGTGCCGGCCGACCTGCAGGGCGATGTAGACGACCAGCGCGCAACCGATCGGGAACACGATCTCGTTGAGGCCGGTTGTGATCGCCCGCGGCAATTCAAGCGCAACGCCGTTCACCGCGGCCGTCTCAATCGTCAGGACCGTGATTCCGCCGCCGAACACCGCGCCGATCGCGGTGCCTGCCAGCGCGAAATGGATCGGACGGGGCCTTTCCTTCGACGCCAGCGAGGCCAGGATCCAGCCGAGCAGGCCGTATTCGATCGCCCGCAGCACGCCCAGCGTGGTGAGCGAGAGGGTGGCCGGTTTTGTGGCCGCATCAAGAGCAGTCACCATGACCGTTTGCGACCCCTTGGCGATGGCCATCGCCAGTGGTGCCGAGATTGCAGCGATCAGGCCGCCGAGCGAGGCTCGTACCTTGGCGATCGCCGTGCCGAGGCTGAGACCGGCGCAGACGAAGAACGCCCACGTCACGCCTTGCGCCAATTCGATCAGGATCAGGGTGGTAGCCGGGTGAGAACCCGCTGCAAGCCTGCCAGCCAGAGTAAGCGCCTCCATGGCGAATCCGAGCGCGATCGCCAACGATGCAACCATGACCACCCGCCTGAGGGCCAGCATGGCATCGTGAGAAAGTGGATCTGCGTTTGGCGCAACGGAAGAAAGCTCGGTCATGGTCATCTCGGCCCTAGCAACAAAATCTCTTGGCCGGGCCGCAGCTAACCTCTGGTTGTAACAGTCCGATGCCGCGTCGTTTCTGCCCGGGTAACACGTGTGATCGATGTTTAGGCGAAAATGGCTGAGAAGGACGCCGATTTTTGACCGCGCCTTGTCCGATTCCGTACAGCGTATATAATTTAGCCAGCCACAAACAGAAGGCAGGCGAAAATTGCCGCTTAGCGTCCAGACACGCCGCGAGAAACAAAAGGCCGAACTGCGCTCCGAACTTGTCGACGCCGCGCACAAGCTCGTCCAGGAAGAAGGCTATGAAGGCCTCACCATCCGCAAGCTGGCCAAGCGTGTCGGCTATGCGCCGATGTCGGTCTATTCCTATTTTGCCGACAAGCAGGACATCTTGTTCGCGTTGGCCGAGGACGCGTTCAAGACTCTGGCAAAGCGTATCGAGGATCACCCGGCCGACGATCCGATCGAGGCGCTGCAAGTGGTGATGACCGAATATGCGGCCTTCGGCCTTGGCAACCCCAACGAGTATCGCACGATATTCATGACCGAGAAGGTCAAGCCCCCGGAAGGCAGGACCTTCGCCGAGATGCAGGAGGGCAACCCATTGATGAAGGTGCTGATCAAGAGGGTCGAAGCCTGCGTGGCCGCCGGCAGGCTGAGGGGCGATCCGCGCGCCATCGCCACCATGCTGTGGTCGGTCGGCCACGGCACGATCTCGCTGCTGATCACCTTTCCCTTCTATCCGTTCGGGGACCAGCAGGCTTTCGTCAAGCGGATGTGCGACTTCACGCTTGCCGCTCTGGCCACGCAGGACGTGCTGCCGCTGACCGAGACGCCGGTCAACTGCTGAAGGTTTTTGTTCGGTTTCGGATAGCTGACAGGCAAGCGAAACAGGGCGAAGGCTCGGGGAATCAATCTATGCGTGTAGGACCCTGGTGGCTGGGATCGCGGCCCGGCGGGCTAGCGCCACGCTCGCCGTCAAAAATTTCGTACATGTACAATTTCCGACTTGAACTTCATATTCGCCGGTCGTATATGTACGCTATGTCGTACATGTACAAATCCAGTCATCCAGCCCGGAGACAGACCATGAAAAGGACAATCCTCACCGTCGCGGCAGTGCTTGCATTCTCGGGCGCTGCCTTCGCCGACCAGAGTCAGCCCGGCAAACAGGCGCCGGCCGCGGCCTGCGCCGAGACCGGCATCAAGCTCGATTGCGGCGCGACCGGATCGGTCGAGACGGCAGGCGCGGCCACCCACAAGGGCTCAACGGAAAGCAAGGGCCCGCGGCTCGGCATCGACATCGACCCGTGGATCGTGCCCAGCACGTTCTGACGTTCGAAACAAAAGCGACGACAGGAAATCCTGACCGCCTGCTCTCGTGGCCGGCGACCCGGCTCGCCGGAGCCTGATGAATGTTATTTCCTGCGGTTCTTCATTCCGGCCACGATCTTGGCCTTGCCAGGTCTTGCAGGAGCGCCGGGAATCGAAGTCCCGGTGATCGACACCGGATCGCTGGCCGGAAACGTGTCCTCGAGCCCTTCCTCGAGTTCCTCTTCAATGTTTGGTTCTTTGTGCTGCTCGTGTTCGAACGAGCGCACGGCCGGCGTCTTCTGAGCCGCTGGATTCGGCACGGATTTCGACGGCATCGACATTCTCCCCGACTTGCTCCGGCAAACGGTCGAGCCCAGCGAACATTCCTAAGCCGCTGCGTCGCCGGCCGCCTCCGACAGGAAAGTAAAGACATAATCGGAAAAAGAGCGCCAGCATTCAACCCGGAACGCGTCGGCTGCGATGCGCAATAGCACGATCTCGGCCTTACCCAGGATGGTGCGCGAGGCCGCGCCCACCGGAAAGACGTCCAGCGACAGATCCTGCGGACAGCCTGAATTGATCGTCGCCGCCGCCGCTGGACCGATAACCGAGATGGCGACGTTGCGATGCGAGATGCCGACCGCCGAATGCAGCACTGTGACCTCGGCGCAATCGGCGAGCGGGTCTTTTCCCACCTCGTCGATGACCAGCCATTCGTCCGGCCCAAGCCACAATGCCGTGCGCCCGGCATTTGCCGCCGAGGTTTTGGGCTTCCGCGGCAGGTTCACTCCAAGCGCCTTCGAAAGCGCCGCGACCGAGGCGTCCGGCGCGCGCAGCGAAATACGCTGCGCCGGCGGCAACACAGCAAGCGTAACTCCGGTTACGGAAAGCTCCTGACCGGCGAGAGCCGGCCGGCGTTCGACCGACGGCGCAGCGGCGGCAGATTCCTTCGCGGCAGCCTTAGCCATTGAGGCGCTCCCCCTTGTCGTCAAAGAACACCATGCCGGTGACCTCCACCTCGATCGTCGCATTGGGCATCGGCACGTAGAGCGTCTCGCCCATCCGGTCGCGGCCGCCGGCAACCAGGGCCAGCGCAATCGAGCGGCCGCAATTTTCCGACCAGTAGCTCGAGGTGACATGGCCGATCATCGTCATCGGGATCGCCTGCTTCGGATCGCCGACGATCTGCGCGCCTTCTTCCAGCACGACTTTTGGGTCTTTGGTCTTCAGGCCGACAAGCTGCTTGCGGCCCTTGGCGACCAGGTCGGGCCGAGCCAGGCCCCTGATACCGACGAAATCGGTCTTCTTCTTGCCGACCGCCCAGTCGAGCCCGGCATCGCCAGGCGTCACCGTGCCGTCGGTGTCCTGGCCGACGATGATGTAGCCTTTTTCGGCACGCAGCACGTGCATCGCCTCGGTACCGTAGGCACAGGCGCCGTGCTTCTGGCCCTCGGCCCACAGCGCTTCCCAGACGGCCTGGCCGTAGTCGGCCGGCACGTTGACCTCGAAGCCGCGCTCGCCGGTGAACGACATGCGGAACAGCCTTGTCGGCACGCCGCAAATCCTGCCCTCGCGCACCGACATATGCGGCAGCGCCCCGTCCGACATGTCGATGCCCTCGACCAGCGGCGCGATGATGTCTCGCGACTTCGGTCCTTGCACGGCAATCACCGCCCACTGCTCGGTGGTCGAGGTCAGCCAGACGTTGAGATGCGGAAACTCGGTCTGGAGGTAATCCTCCATATGGTTCATGACGCGCGGCGCACCGCCCGTCGTCGTCGTCACGTGGAAACGGTCGGTTGCAAGCCTGCCAACGACACCGTCGTCATAGATGAAACCATCCTCGCGCAGCATGATGCCATAGCGGCAGCGGCCGGGCTCCAGTTTCTCCCACGGATTGGTATAGAGCAGCTCCATGAACTTCGCCGCATCCGGCCCGACCACCTCGATCTTGCCCAGCGTCGAGGCGTCGAACAGGCCGGCCGTCTTGCGCACCGTGACACACTCGCGATCGACCGCGGCGTCCATGTCCTCGCCTGCTTTGGGAAAATACCAGGCGCGCTTCCATTGGCCGACATCCTCGAACACCGCACCTTGAGCCTCGGCCCACGGATGGATCGCCGTCTTGCGGGTCGGGTCGAAGAGCGGACCCCGCGCGTGCCCGACGATCGAACCGAAGGTCACCGGCGTGTAAGGCGCCCGGAACGTCGTCAGGCCGACTTGCGGGATCGGCTTGCCCAGCGTCTCGGCGGCGATCGCCAGGCCGTGCATGTTCGAGGTCTTGCCCTGGTCGGTCGCCATGCCGTTGGTGGTGAAGCGCTTGACGTGCTCGATCGAGCGCATGCCTTCATGCACCGCCTGGCGGATGTCCTTGGCGGTGACGTCGTTCTGGAAGTCGACGAAGGCTTTTACCGTCGTGTCCGGCCCGGCGCCGGGCGCCGCGCCCAGCATGCCACGCGACCAACTCTCGCTGGCGTCGACCTTCGGCTTGGCGCCGGCATTCTTGACGCCCGCATCCTTGGCCACCTTGGCGCCCGCCGCATAGGCCTCGTCGATCGTCGCCGACAGTCCGTCCGTGCCGTTGCAGGCGCCGACCGACACGCAATCCTGCGCGTAGGTACCGGGCACGAAACGCTTTGTCTCGTCGTTGAAGGCGACCTTGCCGCGCGATTGCGAGAACAGATGCACCGACGGTGTCCAGCCGGCCGACATCAGGATGGCGTCGACCGGGATGGTGCGCTCGCCGCCGCCATTCTTCGGCTGAACGGTCATCGACGAAACCCGCAATTTGCCGCCGGCGCGGATCACCGCGCGGCCGAAATTGACCTCGATGCCGAGCGACCTCGCCTCGTCGATTACCGACCCGGTCGGGTTGTCGCGCAGGTCGACTATCGCCGCCACGCCGACGCCGGCCTTCTTCAGGTCGATCGCCGCCGCATAGGCGGAATCATTGGCCGTATAGACGCCGACATTCCTGCCGACCGCGACGCCAAAATGGTTGAGATAGGTGCGCGCCGCCGACGCCAGCATGATGCCTGGCCGGTCGTTGTCGGCAAACACCATGTGCCGCTCGATGGCACCGGTCGCCAGCACGACGCGTTTGGCACGAACCTGCCACAGCCGCTCGCGCGGCAGCTCGCGGCCGGGGTTCTGCAAATGGTCGCTGACGCGCTCGACCAGCCCGACGAAATTCTGCGCGTAATAGCCGAAGGCCGTGGTGCGCGACAGCACGCGGACATTGTCCATGGCCCTGAGCGTCGCGACTGCGCCTTGCGCCCAGGCAAAACCATCCTGGCCGTCGATCCTGGCGCCGCTTTCGAAGCGCAGGCTGCCGCCGAAATCCACCTGCTCGTCGGCAAGGATGACGCGTACGCCGGTTTCGGCCGCGGCAAGTGCCGCGGCGATGCCGGCAGCACCGCCGCCCAGCACCAGCACGTCGCAATGTGCGAAACGCGCCGAATAGTGGTCGGGATCCGGCTGGTCGGGAGCGACGCCAAGCCCTGCCGCAGCCCTGATCCTGGGCTCGTAAAAGTTCTTCCAGGCGGACTTCGGCCACATGAAGGTCTTGTAGTAAAAGCCCGCCGAAAGCAACGGCGAGGCGATGTCGCCGAGCGCGCTGACGTCGAAGGCCAATGACGGCCAGCGGTTCTGCGACT
Organism: Mesorhizobium sp. WSM4810; assembly: GCF_055811235.1. Classification (NCBI taxonomy): domain Bacteria; kingdom Pseudomonadati; phylum Pseudomonadota; class Alphaproteobacteria; order Hyphomicrobiales; family Phyllobacteriaceae; genus Mesorhizobium; species Mesorhizobium sp. WSM4810. The sequence goes on from NZ_JBVVQV010000008.1 coordinate 12,892, forward strand.
GTGCCGTCAGCCCGTCATAGAGCTCCTGCACGGTGGCACGGACATTTGGCGTCCTCCTGGCCGAGTCGCGCTTGATCTCAACCAGCGCGTTGGGCTCTTCCGCCCCGGCGGACAGGAAGCCGCGCGGCCGGTGATATTTGAACGAACGGCCGACCAGATGGACGCCGTTGGCGAGCAGCGCCGAGGCCAGCGTTTCGCCTTCGACGCCGGCATAGGACTGGCCGTCGAAGCTGAACCGCGCGGTCTCTGCCTGCTTGAGGCGCCCGGCGCCGGGAATGCGGAACGTCGCGATCATTCGGAGGCTCCCGGCAGCTTCGCCGGCTTCGGCTCGCCGGCCTTGTAGGTCATCAGGAACCTGTCGCTGACGGTGTCACGCACGGCATTGAAGAACCGCGCGCAGCCATGCATGTGCCGCCAGCGCTCATAGATGATGCCTTTGGGATTCGAGCGGATGAAAAAGAACTTTTCGAAATCGTCGTCGCTTGTCGCGGCCATATCCGCCGAACGCGCGATATGTGCCTCGCCGGCGTTGCGGAATTCGAGTTCCGGACGCTCTTCCTCGCAATAGGGGCAGCGGATGAGAAGCATGGTTGTTCCTACAATTCGCCGTGGCCGACGCAGGCGCCGGCCGGTTGATCGCAAAGCCTCTGGCCCAACATCACAAAGCGGGCCATCATCAGTGCGCCACCGCTGCCGCCGCTGCCTCGTCGATTAGGCGGCCGGTGCGGAAGCGCTCGATGGTGAAGGGCGCGTTGATCGGGTGCGGATCGTCCCTGGCGATGGTGTGGGCAAAGACATGGCCCGAGCCCGGCGTCGCCTTGAAGCCGCCCGTGCCCCAGCCGCAATTGACATAGAGGCCGGGCACTGGCGTCTTGGCCAGGATCGGCGAACGGTCGGGCGTCACGTCGACGATGCCGCCCCACGAGCGCAGCATCTTCATGCGCGTGAACATCGGGAACATCTCGCAGATGGCGTCGAGCGTGTGCTGCAGGATGTGCAGGCCGCCGGTCTGCGAATAGGAGATATACTGGTCGGTACCGGCGCCGATGACCAGTTCGCCCTTGTCGGACTGCGAGATATAGGCGTGCACCGTGTTCGACATCACCACGCAGGGGAAGACCGGCTTGACAGGCTCGGAAACCAGCGCCTGCAGCGGATAGCTTTCCAGCGGCATCCGCACGCCGGCCATGTCCATGATGACGGACGAATGGCCGGCGGCAACGACGCCGACTTTTTTGGCGCCGATGAAGCCGCGCGTCGTCTCGACGCCGGTGACCGAACCGTTCGGCGCCCGCTTGACGCCGGTGACCTCGCAATTCTGGATGATGTGGACGCCGCGCGCCGAAGCGCCGCGCGCATAGCCCCAGGCGACCGCATCGTGGCGGGCGGTGCCGCCGCGACGCTGCAGGGTCGCGCCCATCACCGGATAGCGGGCATCGCGCGAAATGTTGAGCGGCGGGCAGAATTCCTTGGCGGCTTCCGGCGTCAGCCATTCATTGTCGATGCCGTTCAGACGGTTGGCATGGACGTGGCGTTTCAAGACCTGGATGTCGTGCACATTGTGGGCCAGCATCATGACGCCGCGCGGCGAATACATGACGTTGTAGTTGAGCTCCTGGCTGAGCCCGTCCCACAGCTTCAGCGCGTGGTCGTAGATGCCGGCGCTCTCGTCATAGAGATAGTTGGAGCGGATGATGGTGGTGTTGCGGCCGGTATTGCCGCCGCCGAGCCAGCCCTTTTCCAGCACCGCGACATTGGTGATGCCGTGCACCGTGGCGAGATAATAGGCGGTGGCCAGGCCATGGCCGCCGGCGCCGACGATGATGACGTCGTACTCCTTCTTCGGCTCTGGCGAGGACCACTGTTCCTCCCAGCCCTTGTGGCCGCGCATGGCCTCGCGGGCGATGGCGAATACCGAGTATTTCTTCAACGTTCCAGCCTCGCAGATAGCGGCCGGACATCCAATCGAGCCCCGGCGCGCGAGGTGTATCACTAGCGAAACAGCGCTGCCACCCTTGCGCTGTTTGCGACGGCGCTTGCCGTTTTGCGCCACGGCCAAAAAGACCTGTCGAGCAACGAGCCGAACGACGCATCCGGACGCCTTCAGGTATCGGGTGGCTCGTGCCGCCTCGATCTGCGACGAAGCATCCGATTGCCGGCGAAAGCTGGCGCGAAAGAAGGATGCAAAAATGCTCGCACTCGCCAACAAGATCGCCATCGTCACCGGCGCCAGTTCCGGCATCGGCCGCGCCACGGCAAAACTCTTTGCCGAGGAAGGCGCCAAGGTGGTCGTCGCTGCCCGTCGCCAGGCAGAGCTGGACGCGCTCGTCGCGGAAATCGAGGAAGCCGACGGCTCGGCGATCGCCCTTGCCGGCGACGTTCGCGACGAAGCCTATGCCAAAGCCCTTGTCGACCTGGCGGTCGAGAAATTCGGCGGGCTGGATATCGCCTTCAACAACGCCGGCTCGACCGGCAAGATGGGTCCAATCTCGGAGCTGTCGCTGGAAGGCTGGCGAGAGACGCTTGACACCAACCTGACCAGCGCATCCCTCGGCGCGAAATATCAGGTCCCGGCGATGGTCGAACGCGGCGGCGGATCGCTGATCTTTACCTCTACCTTTGTCGGCCATACCGTCGGCATGCCCGGCATGACCAGCTATGCCGCAAGCAAGGCCGGGCTGATCGGATTGACGCAGGTGCTTGCCGCCGAAAATGGCGCCAAAGGCGTGCGGGTCAACGCGCTCCTGCCGGGCGGCACCGACACGCCTTCGGCAACGTTCAAGACACCTGAATCGCGAGCCTTCGTCGAAAACCTGCATGCCTTGAAGCGCGTCGCCGAGCCTGAGGAGATCGCCCATTCGGCGCTCTATCTGGCTTCCGACGCATCGAGCTTCACCACTGGAACTGCGCTGTTTGCCGATGGCGGGGTCTCGATCAATCGGACGTGAGGCAATCTCGCAAAAGCGGTCTTGCTTTCCGGTGCGATTTGGCGATTTCTTCGGACACTTCTGTTCGAAGACAGGCCTAGAACATGCTGCTGATCAGGACCTACATCGCTGCTAGCGCAATCGAGGGCGTCGGCGTGTTCGCCGCCGAGCCGATCAGGAAGGGAGCGTCGATCTGGCGGCTCGATCCCGACTTCGATCGGCTGATCCCGCTGGAAAAATATGGGGCCGCGCCGCCGCACCTCAGGGAATTGCTCGACAGATATGCCTATCCAAGCCCGGACCGGCCCGGATTCATCGTCTATGAGGTCGACAATGGCCGCTTCATGAACCATTCTGAAAGGCCGAACACGGATTTTTCTCGGCATGGTGGGGCAACCGCGATCCGCGCCATAGCGGCGGGCGAGGAAATAACCTGCGATTACGGCGAGTTCTTCGAAGATTTCGAGCGGCTTCATTTGGCCACGGCATAGAGGAGCGCCTGTCGCCGCTTGCGAATGCAAGGACCATCAAACGGGCCCGGAGTGGTGAGCGGCTCCGGGCCACATTTCCATTCCCAGATCAGTTCCGGTGGGCGTGCGGCTCGTCGGTGTGGCGGCCGTCATACTGCAGGTCCAGCTCGCGAATCGCCTCCTTGCCTTTCTTCGGATCGACAAGCCTGAGAAGCGCGTCGATCTTGGCCTCCATCCGGTCGGTACTCTCCTTCGATTGCGGCGAACCGACGAAGAGCAGGAACGCCAGGCCACCGACCTGCCAGAGCAGCTGCAGGAATTCCGATTGCCAGTTCTCGAGCGTGTCGCGGCTCATCTCGATCAGATAGCCGCCGAACTCTGGCGGTTGGCTCAGCGCTCGCTGCTCGTCGAGATAGGCGAACCAGCCGAAAACCCAGTGGCCGACGATCGAAATGATGAAGAAGCCGAGGGTAATCCAGGCATAGCTGTAAGCCCGCCACACCGAAGGTGGTGTCACCTTGGCCGCCGGCCTGTCGTCCTCATCGTTTGGCATTGTCGCTGTCCGACCCCGAGCGAGCCAAGAACTGCTCCGTAGTCGCGGGCAGCTTGTTTTTCAGCCACTCGGCCATCGCCTCCTCCTCACGCAGATTTTCTTCGCAGGCCCGGGCGACTTCTGTTTCGCCTAGGGATTCGGCGGCTGCGATGAGGATCGTGTAGGATGCGATCTCCATGTGCTCGAAGGTGTAGCTCGCCAGTGAGCCTTTCATCACCTCGTCGCCGGCGAAGACGCCGCTTAGGGACTGTGCCATCGCCAGCAGCTTGCCGCCGGCGTCCTTCAGCGTGGACGTATCTTCGCCCACTTGTTCCAGGCAGGTCCTGAGGCGCGCGGCTTGCCCTCTCGTCTCGTTGAGGTGCAGGCTGATGCGCTCACGGAGTTCGGGATAACTCTCCAGCCGGCTCAGCTGGCCGTTCAGCATGGTTTCGGCCTGCTCCTCCATCGCATGCGCGTCCCTGAGCCACTGGACGAGCCATTCACGGGTCTCTGACATCGGTTTTCTCCTGTGCTTGCGTATGCGAAACAACCATGGGGAACGAGGTTTGTTCCTTCGTCGATAAAGCCGGGCGGACCGTTTTGCCGGATTGAGGCAGCAGGTTTTATCGGTGGCTGAGAAAACGTCAACGATGCTCTCATCGGCGCGGAGAGCCCGCCCGATAAGGCAAATCTACTACCAAGGGTCGTAATTCCTTGCTTTCTGACGGCAGTTATGCTAATGATTTGCGCATGGTGCTGATTGCGCCGACGACCCGCCGCCGAGGCGGGTTTTTCGTTTCGGCAGTGGACAGAGCGGCGTGATTCTGCTATCAGCCGCCACAATTCGTGGTGTAGACCGCCGCGGAGGCAAGCGACTATGGCCACTTGCCTGTTGTTAACAAACCCGAAAGACAGGATTGCCCGTGCAGGTACTCGTCCGCGACAACAATGTTGATCAGGCGCTTCGCGCGCTCAAGAAAAAGATGCAGCGCGAAGGCATCTTCCGCGAAATGAAGATGCGCGGACATTATGAGAAGCCTTCCGAGAAGCGCGCCCGCGAAAAGGCGGAAGCCGTTCGACGCGCCCGCAAGCTGGCCCGCAAGCGCGCTCAACGCGAAGGCCTGCTGCCGATGACGCCGCGCCCGGTGGCGGCTGGTGCTGCTGGCGCGCCGCGTCCGCCGCGGTTCTGACGTCAATTTTTCGTCCTTTTCGAAGGATACCAAGGGTGGCGCGATGTATAATCGCCGCCACCTTTTTGTTTTGAATTCGACCAGTTCGCAGAGGACCGGTTCGGAGAGGGAACAGACCTGACGGCGCGGGCGGGCAGTGAGGACAGAGCAGACATGAACGCAATTAGCGTGGAGCGCAGAACCGTTATGCGCCGCTTCGCCCTGACGGCAACCCTGCTTTCCGGCTTGGCGCTCGCCGGCTGCCAGACAGCCCCGACCGGCGAATTCACCAACATCGACAAGGCACAAGGGTCGGCCGAGAACATCTCCTCGCTATCGGCCGTTATCCAGCGCAGTCCTCAGGACCCGGAAGCTTACAATGTGCGCGGCTCGGCCTATGGCCGCGGCGGCCAGTATCAGGCGGCGCTCAAGGACTTCAACACCGCCATCCAGCTCAATCCGAATTTCTACCAGGCCTATTCGAACCGCGCTCTCATCCAGCGCTTCCTCGGCGATCAGGCGGCCGCCCTTGCCGACTACAACCGCTCGATCCAGATCAATCCCGATTATGACGCAGCCTATATCGGCCGCGGCAATCTCTACCGCAAAGCCAACCGCATCCAGGAAGCGTTCAACGATTTCCAGAAGGCCATCCAGCTCGACACGACAGATGCGCGCGCCTATCACAATCGCGGCCTGATCTATCAGAGCCAGGGCCAGCACGCTTTCGCCATCGAGGATTTCTCGACCGCCATTTCGCTGGCGCCGGACGCCGCCGATCCCTACAATGGCCGCGGCCTCTCCTATCTCGCGACGAACGACGAGGACAACGCCTTCGCCGACATCAACATGGCGATCAAGCTCGACGGCAAGAATGCCGAGGCCTGGTCCAACCAGGCGCTGATCTACGAGCGGCGCGGCGACAAGGCCAAGGCGGCAAAATCCTATCGAGAGGCCGTGCGCCTCAGCCCCACCTACCAGCCGGCCAAGGACGGCCTGGCGCGTACCAGCGCCGCCTGACCGACGGCGGCTTTTCGGCCTGATATGGCGGGCCTGCTGTTTGGCATGGCTTCGAAACCTTCAACGACTGTGCATTGACGCCCGCCTTGATCGCGCCAAGTTCTCGGCGGAACGCTCGCGACGCTTAGCCGTTGTTCAAGGCTATTCGCGAAAGGACCCCTCCCATGATCAAGAAACTCGCCTGTGCCGCCGCCCTCGCCGCTACGGTTCTCGCCGCCCCTGCCAGCGCGGGCAGGCTACAGCTCGGCGTGCTCGACTGCACCATCGACGGCGGCACCGGCTATATCGTCACATCCAACAAAGGCGTGGCCTGCACCTTTCGCCCTCATCATGGCGGTCCCCCCGAAGCCTATACCGGGGTCATTTCCAAGCTTGGCGTCGACGTCGGCAGGACGCACCAGGGCGAATTGATATGGGCGGTTCTGGCGGCCACCCGCGACCGTGATGCCGGCGATCTTGCCGGCAGCTATTATGGCGTCAACGCCGAGGCCAGCGTGGTAACCGGCGGCGGCGCCAACCTTCTGGTCGGCGGGCTGAACAGCGCCTTCTCGCTGCAGCCTCTCAACGTACAGGCGCAGACCGGCGTCAACCTGGCAGTCGCCGTCACCTCACTGCAACTGATCCACTCTTTCAAATGAACGCCACAGCGTAGCTCTGCATGCGGCGCGGAACAGGATAGAACTGTTCCGCGCCGCACGACTTTTGGGGAACCGCCATGCGAGGGAAGATCATCGCTGACGCCATGATCGCCAATCTTGCCATCCCGCCTTCATAGCACCCTCAGCGCACCCCGAAAAAACCGCTTGAGCTCAACTGCGGTTGAGGTTCTACAACCCGTCCCCGAAGCGCCGCGTGCCCGTTGGAGACGAAGAGCGCTCAACCATTTTTTGAATTGGCATATAAGAAAGTTCGGGAGGGCGGGGTGACCAAAACCAGCACAAACAGGGTCGACTGGCGGGCGCTGTGGGCGAGCGGCGATCTGGCGCGCTTCTGCTTCATCAGCCTCGGCATCCTGCTGCACGCCACCAACGAAACCATGGTGGCAACGGTGATGCCGGCGATGGTCGGCGAACTCGCCGGGGTTCAGCTGGTCGGCTGGTCGCTGGCGATCTACGAGCTCGGCGCCATCGTCGCCGGCGCTGCCGCCGGACGGCTGGTGAGCTATGTCGCGTTGCGCACCAACATGGTGGTTGCCGCCCTGCTCTACGCGGCCGGCGCCCTGGTCTGCGCCATCGCGCCGTCCATGCCGCTGTTCCTGGCCGGGCGACTGATCGAGGGATTTGGCGGCGGCGCGCTGGTGTCGCTGGCCTTCGTCTCGGTCGAGCGGCTGTTTCCACGCGCCATCTGGCCGCAGCTTTTCGGCGTTATGTCGGCGATCTGGGGCGTCGCCGCCTTCAGCGGGCCGGTGCTCGGTGCGTTGATGACCGAGTTGCTCTCCTGGCGCTGGGCTTTCGGCGTCTTCACGCTTGGCGGCACCGCCATGGCGTTGGCGAGCTTCATCGTGCTCGACACGCCCGAGGCGACCCGGCCGCAGGCGATCACTGGAACCGCGCCGCCCTTCCCCTTTGCCGCGCTCGGCTGCCTTGCCGTCAGCGTCGTGCTGATCGCCACGGCCGGTGTCGACATTGCCCTGCTGCGCTCGTCCCTGCTGCTCATCCTCGGCCTGATCGGGCTCGCGCTGTTCATCCGCATCGATGCGCTGAAGCCGGACTCGCGGCTGTTCCCGTCGCGGCTGTTCTCCTGGCGCTCGCCGGTCGGCGCAGGCATGACCATGGTCGCCGCCTTTTCGGTGGCGATCTGTTCCTTCGCCGTCTACGGGCCGCTGCTTCTGACCAGCCTGCATGACATTCCGATCCTCACCACCGGCTATATCATCGCCGCCGAATCGATCGCCTGGTCGATCCTGTCGATCCTCGTCGCCAATGCGCCGCCGGAGCGGGAAAGACTGATCATCACCGGCGGCGCGCTGATGATCGCGGCCGGCATCGCCGGTTTCGCCTATGCCGTGTCGGCCGGTTCGATTCCGCTGATCCTGTTTTGCGCCTTGCTGCAGGGCGGCGGCTTCGGCATTGCCTGGCCCTTCGTCACACGCGTGATCGTCGCGTCGGCCAGTGACGGCGAGCAGACGATCGCTTCCGCCGCCGTACCGACCATGCAGCGCATCGGCTATGCGGTCGGTGCCGCGTTGACCGGCATCGTCGCCAATGCCAGCGGTTTTTCCGAAGGCCTGAACCGTGAGGCGGCGGCGAATGTCGCCACCTGGCTGTTCCTCGCCTTCGTGCCGCTCGGGAATCTGGGCTGCCTCGCCGCGCTGAGGATCTCGGGGCCGGCAACCCCACGGCCGGCGGAGCTGCCAATCTCCCCCCTTGTGGGGGAGATGCCCGGCAGGGCAGAGGGGGGCGCGAAGGATCGCCAAACGTGGGCTTAACCTACCCATACGAGACAGCGCAGATTCCTGGGATCCTGTTATTTCGAGCGCCGCTGCGGGACACGATCTTTCGAAACGTCGGCGGGACAGCGCCCCCCTCTGGCCTGCCGGCCATCTCCCCCACAAGGGGGGAGATTGACTAGACGACGATCGTCTTCAGCCGCTCCGCTATAAGTGCGGCGAGCCGCGTCGCCACCTCGTCCTTGCTCATCTCGGGCCATTCGTCGGCACCGGCCTTCCAGACGATCCGCACCTTGTTGCGGTCGCCGCCCATCACCCCGCTTTCGTGGGATACATCGTTGGCGACGATGAAATCGGCGCCCTTTTTCCTGAGCTTGGCCTCGGCGTTCCTGACGAGATCCTGCGTCTCGGCGGCGAAGCCGACGACCAGGCTGGGCCGCTTTCTGTGATGGCCGACACCGGCAAGGATGTCAGGGTTTTCGATCATCTGCAGCGCCGGCGGCCCCTCGCCCGCCACCTTCTTTATCTTCTCGCCGGCCGAAGTCTCGCTGCGCCAGTCCGCAACCGCCGCGACGAACACCGCCGCGTCCGCCGGCAAAAGCCGTTCGACCGCGTCCTTCATCTCGTTGGCGGTTTCGACATGCAACGTGGTGACCTCAGCCGGATCGGCAATGCCGACCGGACCGGAGACGAGGCGCACATCGGCGCCCAGCCTTGCCAGCGCCGCCGCGATGGCATGGCCCTGCTTGCCGGACGAACGGTTGGCAATATAGCGCACCGGGTCGATCGGCTCATGCGTCGGCCCTGAGGTGACGATGATCTTTCTGCCTGCCAGCGGCTTCGGACTGATATCGAGCAGCGCCTCGATCGCAGCGACGATTTCCAGCGGCTCGGCCATGCGGCCTTCGCCCGCCTCGTTGCTCTCGGCCATTTCGCCCTTTGCCGGGCCGACGAATGCGACGCCGTCCTTCCGCAACGTCGCCCGGTTTCGCCGGGTCGCGGGATGCGACCACATTTTCGGGTTCATGGCGGGCGCCATCAGCACCGGCTTGTCGGTCGCAATGAGCACGGTCGAGGCAAGGTCGTTGGCATGGCCGTTGGCGAGCTTCGCCATCAGGTCGGCGGTAGCCGGCGCCACGACGACAAGATCGGCCTCGCGCGACAAGCGGATGTGGCCGACATCGTGCTCGTCATTGCGGTCGAACAAATCCGTGAACACGTGGTCGGCCGACAGCGCCCCGACCGACAGCGTGGTGACGAATTCCTGCGCCGCGGCGGTCATCACCACGCGCACCACAACACCCCGCTCGCGCAGCCGGCGGATCAGGTCGAGTGCCTTGTAGGCGGCGATACCGCCGCCGATGATCAGCAGGATGCGCTTGCCGGAGAGGGTCATGCCCAGTTCTTGTCCGATGTCATGCCGGCTTCAGCGCCGGTTCGATGTCGGTATGGATGAAATCGTCGCCCTTGAAAAGCAGCGGCAGGTTTCGCGTCTTGGCCAAGGCGTAGGCGAAGCAGTCGCCCATGTTGAGATTGGCGCGATGGCCAGTACCTCGGCCATACAGTGCATAGGCTTCAATTCCGGCTTGCGCATGTTCGGCGGAGAGCGCGACGATTGTGACTTTGAGTCTAGCAAGAAGGCCCGTCAACTCGGCCGTGCCAGCCGCGCCATAGCGGCGGACAATTACTGTGCCGCATTCCATCAGGGTTGCGGCGCTCATCAGTATCCGCTGATTTCCGGCGAGGCGCTGGGCGATCGCCGGAGCGTCGGGCTCCTGCTTCAGGATGGCCACGATCGCTGAGGTGTCGACCACCACGGTCATTCCTCCTCGATGAAGGACCAGAGGTCATCAGTGAATTTCTTCTGATCGAAATCCGCTTGTTGCAATCGTCGGCCGAATTCGAGGATTTCCTCCGCCGTAACAAAATCCCCGTCACGTTCTTTGGTGACTGCCACATCCTTCAGCAAGAGATTTCTTGCCTCCTGCTCCATTGACACGCCATGTCTGGCAGCCCGCTCGCGCAGTTTTTGCTTCAGATCGTCGTCGAGATTGCGAATGGTCAGGGTGCCCATAACTACTCTTGCCCCCGTGTGGTCGGTCTGAACTTGGCTTCGTCCTCGGCTGCAATGCCCGACGAGTCGAAACCTTTGGTGGTCGGAAGCCCTACGGATGCGGCGAGCACGTCCCGCGCCTCCTGCTCCATGGAAACGCCACGCGCGGCGCCACGCTCCCGCAGTCGCCGCATGACACTCTCATCCACATTGCGAACAGTAATCCGGGCCATGATCGCGCTCCCGCGAACCTAATATAGCGACACCGGAGCATGACTGCAATGACAGCACTGCTGTCATTGCTTGCAGTCAGAGCAGCTTCGAGGCGATAAAGACCAGCGTCAGCGCGATCACCCACAGCGCCAGCCTGCCTGAGCGGGTGTGGCGCGCCTCGGCCTTGCCGATGGCGTGCGCCGTCCTTTCATCGAAACGCAGCCCGTGTTCGGCCATCAGATCGATCTCGCGCGACAGCCGCTCGGTGCGGGCGACGAGGTCCGGCGCCTGGCGGGCCAGCGCCAGCAACGCGCTGGCGCCGTCGCGTGCGTCGGCCAGCAGGGCACGCGGGCCGAGATTGCCTGATATCCAGCCTCCGACCACCGGTTCTGACGTCTTCCACATGTTGAATGCCGGGTCGAGCGTGCGGGCAACGCCCTCGACCACCACCATGGTCTTTTGCAGCAGCACCAGTTCGGACCGTGTCGCCATGTCGAAGAGGTCGGTGACCTCGAACAGAAGCGCCAAGAGCTTGGCCATCGAGATGGTTTCGGCCGGCTGGCCGTGGATCGGCTCGCCGATGGCGCGGATCGCCTGGGCGAATGCCGCGACGTTATGCAGGCGCGGCACGTAGCCGGCCTCGAAATGCACTTCGGCGACGCGCAGATAGTCACGGGTGATGAAGCCGTAGAGAATTTCGGCGAGGAACCGGCGCTCCTTCTTGCCGAGCCGGCCGGCAATGCCGAGATCGACAGCGACGATGGTGCCATCGGGCTCGACGAACAGGTTTCCCGGATGCATGTCGGCGTGGAAGAAACCGTCGCGCAGCGTATGGCGCAGGAACGACTGGACCAGATTGGCGGCGATCGCCTTCAGATCGTGGCCGGCGGCAGTCAGGCCGGCAATGTCGTTCATCTTGATGCCGTCGACCCATTCCATGGTCAGCACGTCGCGGCCGGTGCGTTCCCAATCGACCGTCGGCACGCGAAAGCCGGGATCGTCCCTGGTGTTTTCGCCGAGCTCCGAAAGCGCTGCCGCCTCAAGCCTCAGATCCATCTCGATCTTGGTGGTCTGCGCCAGCGTCTGGGTCACCTCGACCGGCCGCAGCCGGCGCGACGACGGGATGTATTTTTCCTGGAGACGGGCGGCGAGGAAATAGCTTTCGAGATCGCGGAAGAAACGGCGCCGCACGCCCGGCCGGATCACCTTCACCGCCACCCGCGAACCGACGCCGTTCTGCAAGGTTTCGGCGGTATGGACCTGAGCGATCGAGGCCGCGGCGACCGCCTCGCCGAAACTGGCGTAGAGCTCGCCGACCTTGCGCCCGAGCGAGGCCTCTATCGCCGCAATGGCCTCGGCCTGCGGAAATGTCTGCATCTTGTCCTGCAGCATGGCGAGATCGAGCGCTATGTCGTTGCCGACGACATCGGGCCGTGTCGCCAGGAACTGGCCGAGCTTGACATAGGATGGGCCGAGCCGGACGACGGCCTTGGCCAGCCGATCGCCACGTTCATAGGCAAGCGCGCGGCGGCGGGTGAACAGCCGTGCCACCCGCCAGCCGAATTTCGGCAGGCCGAACAGCTCATCGCCCGGCAACGCCGCGACGACGCCTTCGCGGACCAGCACCCAGCCGGCCCGTACGAGCCTGAAACCAGCGCCGACGCTGCTCATGACTGCGCTTGTCCTGCCGGTTTTCTAGACCGGCGAAGGGCAGGTCGCGTATAAAAAATACGGGCCAGCCTCAAAGCTTCCAGCCCGAATGAAGCGCAGCTATGCCGCCGGCATAATTGCGAAAAGACACGCGGTCAAAACCGGCGCGGGAAATCATCGCGGCAAAATTCTGCTGATTGGGAAATTTGCGGATCGATTCGACCAGATAGGAATAGGGTTCGTTTTCGCCGGTCACCGCCTTGCCGATCCTGGGGATGGCGTTGAACGACCACGCCTCGTAGACCCTGTCGAGCAGCGGCATGTCGACCTCGGAAAATTCGAGGCAGAGAAAGCGCCCACCGGGTTTCAGCACGCGATAGGCTTCGGCAAGCGCCACATCGATGCGCGGCACGTTGCGAATGCCGAACGCGATCGTGTAGGCGTCGAAACTGGCCTCAGCGAAAGGCAGCTCCTCGGCATTGGCCCCGACGAAATCGGTGTTATCAGTCAGGCCCTTTTTCTCGGCCCGGTCGCGGCCGACGGCGAGCATTGAGCCGTTGATGTCGAGAACCGTCGCATGGGCGTTCCTGCCGCTCGCCTCGACGATGCGGAAGGCGATGTCGCCGGTGCCGCCGGCAACGTCGAGAACGCTCCAGCCCGGTCGTTTCGGTGGATTGAGCCATGTGACCATGGCGTCCTTCCACAGCCGATGCAGGCCGCCCGACATCAGGTCGTTCATCAGATCGTAGCGGTTCGCCACCTTGTGGAAAACGTCGTTGACCAGGGACTGCTTCTCGCCTGCCCCTACGCGCTTGAAACCATAGGAGGTTTCCATGCCGCCAACGGCCGTGGTTCTCTCAACCGACATTATTTTTGATCCGCCATAAAACCGGCGGGACCATAGCCGATCGATGGTGCCGACGCTATTGTTTAAGGCGCGGTGTTCGGCCGCGCTTCCCGGTCGTGGGATCACGCTTATGGCTCCATGTCCTGGACTGACCTGATGGGATGATTGCATGCCTTTGAAAGCGGAACTGCACTGCCATATCGAAGGGGCAGCGGCGCCCGAACTCGTCATCCGCCAGGCGCAGAAATACGGCAAGGACGCCTCGCCCTACATTCAGGACGGCTCTTTCGTCTGGCACGATTTCACCTCCTTCCTCGCCGCCTATGACTTCTCCGCCGACCTGTTCCGCACCGAAGAGGATTATGCCCGGCTGGCCGATCATTATCTGACCAGCCTCGCCCGCGACGGCGCCATCTATTCCGAGATCTTCACCTCGCCGGACCACGCCGGGAAGGCCGGGCTGTCGCCCAGGGCCTATACGGACGCGCTCGGCGAAGGCATGGCGCGCGCCAAGGCCAAGACCGGCATCGAGGGCCGCATGATCGTCACCGGCGTGCGCAATGCCGGCGTCGAATCGATCGAGCAGGCGGCGCGCTTCGCCGCCCGCTGCGGGCATCCGCTGGTCGCCGGCTTCGGCGTCGCCGGCGACGAGCGGATGGGCGATCTGGAGGACTATGTCAGGGCCTTCGAAATCGCCCGCGAGGCCGGCCTTGGCATCACCGTCCATGCCGGCGAACTGATGGGCTGGGAGAGCGTCAAGGCCGCGCTCGATCACATCCGCCCCGCTCGCATCGGCCATGGCGTGCGCGCCATCGAAAACCCCGACCTTGTCCGTCGCATCGCCGATGAAGGCGTCGTGCTCGAATGCTGTCCGAGCTCCAACATCGCGCTAAGGGTGTTCGACAGTTTCGCCGATCACCCTTTTCCGGCCCTGTTGGCGGCAGGCTGCAAGGTGACGCTTAACTCCGACGATCCGCCCTATTTCCGGACGTCGCTGAAGCGCGAATACGACATTGCCGCCGAGCATTTTTCGATGAACGACAAGGCGCTCGCCTCCGTCACCAGAACCGCCATCGACGCCGCCTTCGTCGACAGGAAGACCAAGGCAATGCTGCTGGGCCGGCTCGACGTCAAGGGCAGGTGAATGGTGAATGGTGAATGGTGAATGGTGAATGGTCCACCCGGCGCTTCGGTCCGTCAACCGCGAGTTCTCCGCTGAACCAAGGACTCGCAAACCTGTTCACTATTCACTATTCACCATTCACTACTCACTTTTCACCTGCGCAGCTAGGAGACCACCATGCAGGGCGTCACCGTCGTCGACCACCCGCTTGTCCAGCACAAGCTGACCATCATGCGCAAGAAGGAAACTTCGACGGCCGGCTTCCGGCGGCTGCTGCGCGAGATCTCGCTGCTGCTCGGCTACGAGGTCACCCGCAACCTCGAATTGACGACGACGACGATCGAAACGCCGATCGAGACGATGGAAGCGCCGACGCTGGAGGGCAAGAAGCTGGTCTTCGCCTCAGTACTGCGCGCCGGCAACGGCCTGCTCGAGGGTTTGCTCGACCTGGTGCCGGCGGCGCGCGTCGCCCATATCGGTCTCTACCGCGACCACGAAACGCTGGAAGCGGTCGAATATTTCTTCAAGGCGCCGAGCGATCTCGCCGACCGGCTGGTGATCGTCGTCGATCCGATGCTGGCGACCGCCAATTCGGCGATCGCGGCGATCGACAAGTTGAAGGGGCGCGGCGCCACCAACATCCGCTTCCTCTGCCTGCTCGCGGCGCCAGAAGGCCTCGATCGCTTCATCAAGGCGCATCCCGATGTCCCGGTCTTCACCGCTTCCATCGACCGCCAGCTCAACGAGAAGGGCTACATCATGCCAGGCCTCGGCGATGCTGGCGACCGCATGTACGGGACCAAATGACCGTGGCGCCGCTCGTTTACCGATCGTTTACGCAAACGACCGCTTTCTGCATCTGTTAAAGCGGCAAACACCATGCCGCGATAAGCATGGGTCTTCACGAAGGCCGGTCCATGCTGCGCAATCTTCTCATCCTTGGCGTGCTCGCCGTAGCATCGGCGTCGTTCCCGATGCTCTACCAGTCGAATCCGCAGATGCTCGAAGGCCTGCTGAAATCGGCGGTCGGGGCCAGCCCGGCGGTCGAAACGGACCTGAACCTGGCCACGGTTCCCGACAGGCCGGCGCAGCCGCTCGGCCGCAAGGTCGTGATCCCGGCTGACGCGCGCGGGCATTTCACGTCGGCGTTCAAGCTCAACGGTCGAACGGTCGACGGCATGATCGACACCGGCGCAACGCTGGTCGCCATCAACAGTTCGACGGCGCGCAGGATCGGCGTTTCGCTGAACGCGTCGGATTTCAAGCACCAGGTCAACACCGCCAACGGCGCGATCAAGGCTGCGCTGGTGACCGTCGATCGGCTGCAGATCGGCAAGATCACGCTCGACGGCGTCCAGGCGGTCGTGCTCGACGACAAGGCGCTGCGCACCAATTTGATCGGCCTGAGCTTTCTCCAGAGGTTGGAAAAATACCAGGTCGAGAACGGCGCGCTGCTGCTCGTCCAGTGAACCATGATCCCGAAAAGTGGAAACCGGTTTTCGGAAGATCATGGTCCAATAAAAAAACTTCATCCGCGCGGCAGGATGCGCCGGATGACGGTTTTTTCCGCGGGCGGCTTCGAAGCGCCGATCGAATAGGCCGAAAGCACGGCGGCGGCGGCCGCCTCGGCATCCCCGGCATTGCGGGCGTGGACCAGCGCCAGCGCCTCGCCGGCCCGCACCTCCGCGCCGACAGGCAGCAGCCGGGTGATGCCGACCGCATGGTCGATCCTGTCGTCCGGCCGGATGCGCCCGCCGCCAAGCCCGACGACGGCAAGCCCGATGTCGCGGGTGGAGATACCGGTGACGAAGCCGTTTTCGGTCGCCTTGACCGCAAACTCCATCGCCGCCCTCGGCAGGTGTTTTTCCGGGTTCTCGACGAAGTCGGCCGGACCGCCGAGCGCCGCCACCATGCGCGCGAAGACGGCGGCGGCACCGCCGCCGGCAAGCGTCTCGGCGGCGCGCCGCATGCCGTCCTGGTTGGACGAGACCAGCCCGGCCGACTGCAGCATGTCTGCGGCCAATGCCACCGTCACATCCTCCAGGCGCCGGTCGCGGAAGCGGCCGGTGAGGAAATCGACGGCATTGCGTACCTCGACCGCGTTGCCGGCTGCCGAGGCCAGCGGCTCGTTCATGCCGGTGACCAGCGCCGAGGTCTTCAGGCCGGCGCCAGTGGCGACTTCGACCAGGCTGTTCGCCAGTGTCGTTGCGTCGCGCGACTTTTCCATGAAGGCGCCGTTGCCGACCTTTACGTCGAGCACCAGCGACTGCAGGCCGGCGGCCAGCTTCTTCGAGAGGATCGAGGCGGTGATCAGCGGCACCGATTCGACGGTTCCCGTCACGTCGCGGATCGCATAGAGCCGGCGGTCGGCGGGCGCGAGATCGGCGGTCTGGCCGATGATGGCGCAGCCGGCTTCGAGCACTGCCTTGCGGAATCCCGCGACATCCGGCTGGCTGGTATAGCCCGGGATGGCGTCCATCTTGTCCAGAGTGCCGCCGGTATGGCCGAGGCCGCGGCCGGAAATCATCGGCACATAAGCGCCGCAGGCAGCGACGATCGGCGCCACCAACAGCGAGACATTGTCGCCGACGCCGCCTGTCGAATGCTTGTCGGTGACCGGGCCCGGCAGGTCCGACCAATCGAGCACGTCGCCGGAATCGCGCATCGCCAGGGTCAGCGCCACCGCCTCGTCGCGGCTCATGCCGTTGAAGAACACCGCCATGGCGAAGGCCCCGACCTGCCCGTCCGAGACGGTGCCGGCGGTGAGGCCTTCGATGAAGCTGGCGATCTCCTGCGTCGACAGCTTGTGGCCGTCGCGCTTGCTGCGGATGATTTCCTGGGGAAGCATCAGGCCGGGACCTTACGCTCCGGCAACCCATCCTGGAACACACGCTGGAGGATCGTCGCCAGCCGCGCGCCGCCAATCGGCGCCATGTCCTTGGTCTCCTGGTGCGAAAGCTCCGCCCCTGTCATCCCTGCGGCGAGATTGGTGATGACCGAGCAGGCGGCGACGCGCAGGCCGAGAAAACGGGCGAGGATGACCTCCGGCACGGTCGACATGCCGACGGCATTGGCGCCCATGACGCGCGCCATGCGGATCTCGGCGGGCGTCTCGAAGCACGGCCCCGAAAACCACATATAGACGCCCTTGTGCAGCGCGGTGTCCGTCGCCTTCGCCGCCGTCTCGATCGCTGAGCGAAGACCGGCATCATAGGCTTCGGTCAGGCCGACGAAGCGGCGGTCGCTCGGCTCGCCGATCAGCGGATTGGAACCCGAGAAATTGATGTGGTCGGTGATCAGCATCACCGAGCCCGGCCCCATGCCCGGATCGACCGAGCCGGCGGCATTGGTGAGGATCAGTTGCGAGATGCCGAGGCCGGCAAGCACTTCAAGCGCCGGCCGCATCGCCGCCGCGTTGCCGTGCTCGTAGTAGTGAGCGCGGCCGGACAGCATCAGCACAGGCGTGCCGGCAAAACGTCCCGCCACCACCTCGCCGGCATGGCCGGTGACGCCGCTTCTGGGAAAGCCCGGCAATTCGCCATAGGAAATGCGGACAGCATCCTCGACCTGGTCGACAAGCCCGCCAAGGCCCGAACCCAGCACCAGCGCGGTGGCGGGCGCCAGCCCGTCCAGCCTTTCGACCAGACGATCAAGCGCTTCCTTCATGTCAACCAGCTCTTCATTTCAACCAAGCTCTTCATTTCAGCATATCGCCCTGAAAGCCGTAGGGCAGCATCTCGCCCATGGTCACGGTTTCGACCACGCCGTCATTGTCGCAAAGATAGAGTTTGGTGTCCGGCCGGCAGAATTCGGCCAGCCGCTGCCGGCAGCCGCCGCAGGGCGAGCATTTCGCCATGCGCTCTGCGATGACAGCGATTTCCGTTATCCTGCCGCCGCCGGCCATGATGAAGTGGCCGAGCGCGGTGGTTTCGGCGCACCAACCTTCCGGATAGGACGCGACCTCGACGTTGGCGCCGGTAAAGACGCGGCCGTCCTCGGTGCGCAGTGCCGCCCCGACCGGGAATTTCGAATAGGGCGCATAGGCCTTGGCCATGGCGGCCTTGGCCTCTTCGAACAGATCATGCGACATTGTTTTTCCATTGCATGATCTTGTCCGAAAGCCGGCTTCCACTTTTCGCTGACGCGGACCTGCGGTTCGAAATCATGCTCATATTTTTCCATTGCATGATCCTGTCCGGAAACCGGCTTCCGCTTTTCGCTGACCTGCGGTTCGAAATCACGCTTAGCGTTCCTTGACATAGGGCACGCCGCCGGCGCGCGGCGGAATTGCCTTGCCGATAAAGCCGGCGAGCAGGATGACGGTGAGGATATAGGGCAGCGCCTGCATGAGCTGCACCGGCACCTTGCCGATCAGCGGCAGCGGCGTGCCCTGCAGGCGGATCGACAGCGCGTCGAGGAAGCCGAACAACAGGCAGGCGAACATGGCGTTGACCGGCTTCCACTTGGCGAAGATCAGCGCGGCAAGCGCGATGTAGCCCTTGCCGGCAGTCATGTCCTTGACGAAGCCGCCATTCTGCACCATCGACAGATAGGCGCCGGCAATACCGGTGAGCACGCCGGTGCAGATCAGCGCCCGGTAGCGCAGCCAGGCGACCGAGATGCCGGCGGTGTCGACCGCGGCCGGGTTCTCGCCGACCGCGCGCATGCGCAAGCCGAAACGGGTGCGGAACAGCACCCACCAGGTGAACGGCACGGCGAGGAACGCGACATAGACCAGCACGGAATGACCGGAGATCAGTTCCGAATATATCGGTCCGAGGATCGGCACGCCCCTGAGCGCGTCCGCGCCGGGCCAGACGATCGCCCCGAACCGCTCGTCCGAGGCCAGAGCCGGCGTACGTCCACCTTGCTGGAACCAGGCCTGGCCGAGCATGATCGTCGATCCGGCGGCGATGAAATTGATCGCCACGCCGGAGACGATCTGGTTGCCGCGATGGGTGATCGAGGCAAAGCCGTGGACCAGCGCAAAAGCGACCGAGATGAGGATGGCCATGCCGAGGCCGATATAGGCGGAATGGAAGACGGAGGCGGAGGCAGCACCGGCGAAGGCGCCGACCAGCATCTTGCCCTCGAGCCCGATGTCGAAAATGCCGGCCCGCTCCGAATAGAGGCCGGCGAGGCAGGCGAGCAGCAACGGCACCGACAGGCGGATGGTCGAGTCCAGAACCTGGATGATGGCGTTGAACAGATCCATCTCAGGCGCCCTTCCCCTTGATCGCTTCGATGCCGACAGATCTCGGGCTGAGCGAGGCGAACAGCGCCTGGACATAGGGCCGGAACATGTGCTCGAGCGCGCCGGCGAACAGGATGACCAGGCCCTGGATGATGACGATCATGTCGCGGCTGATCGCCGGCATCTCGAAGGCGAGCTCGGCGCCGCCCTGGTAGAGCATGCCGAACAATATTGCGGCGAGCACGATGCCGACCGGGTGCAGGCGTCCCATCAGCGCTACTGCGATGCCGACGAAACCGGCGCCCGAAACGAATTCGAGCGCGACATTGTGCTGGTCGCCCATCGTCGGGTTGAGCGCCATCATGCCGGCCAGCGCGCCCGAAATCATCATGGCGACGATGATGATGCGGGTCTCCGAAATGCCGGCATAGCGCGCCGCTTTCGCGCTGTGGCCGTAGGTGCGCATCTCGTAACCGAGCCTGGTGCGCCAGATCAGCATCCAGACCAGAAACGCCATGGCCAGCGCCAGCAGGAAGCTGATGTTGAACGGCGCCGAGCGGATCTTGGCGCCGAACAATTCGATGACCCAGTTGAGCTTCGGCAGTTGCGCGCCGTCGAGGAAGGTGCGTGTCTGCGGCGCCATCGAATTGGCCGGCTTCAAGAATCCGACCAGCGCGTAGACCATGACGCTGGCGGCGATGAAATTGAACATGATGGTGGTGATGACGATGTGCGAGCCGCGCCTGGCCTGCAGATAGGCCGGGATCAGCGCCCACAGCGCCCCCATCGCCGCAGCGGCAATGATCGCCAGCGGAAAGGTGAGCCACCATGGCAGCACGCTGTCGAAGGCCAGGCAGACGATGCCGATGCCGAGACCGGCGATATAGCCCTGGCCCTCGCCACCGATGTTGAACAGGCCGCAATGCGCGGCAACCGCCACCGACAGCCCGCTGAAAATGAAGGTGGTGGCGTAGAACAGCGTGAACGCAATGCCTTGCCCACGGCCGAAGGCGCCCTCGATCAGGACGGCGGCAGCGCGGAACGGATTTTCGCCGACCAGAAGCACGACGAGGCCGGCGACGACGAAGGCAACGGCGAGATTGATCACCGGGATCAGCCCGTAATCCGCCCAGGCCGGCAGCTTGGCGTAAGGCGTACTCATTCCGCCGCCTCCCGGTGCTCGACGCCGGCCATCAGCAGTCCAAGCTCGCCTTCGCTCGCCTCGGGGCCGCGCTCGCCGACGATGCGGCCAGCAAACATCACCAGGATGCGGTCGGAGAGCGAACGGATCTCGTCGAGCTCGACCGACACCACCAGCACCGCCTTGCCCTGATCGCGCATGGCGATGAGCCGCTTGTGGATGAATTCGATGGCGCCGACATCGACGCCGCGCGTCGGCTGGCCGACGATCAGCACGCCCGGGTCCTGTTCCATTTCCCGCGCCAGCACGATCTTCTGCTGGTTGCCGCCGGAGAAATTCGCGGTCTTGAGACGGCAGTCCGCCGGGCGGATGTCGTATTTGGCGATCTTGTCCCTCGCGTCGTCGCGGATCGCGTCGATGTCGAGGAACGGTCCCTTCAGGTATCGCGGATCGTCGTGATAGCCGAGTATCGAATTCTCGTTCTCCTCGAAGGCCAGCACCAGCCCGACATGATGACGGTCTTCCGGCACATGGGCGAGGCCGCGGTCGCGCAGTTCGCCGGGATCGGCGGCCCCGGTCAGATCGATCGGCTTGCCGTCGAGCATGACGGAGCCCGAGACGGCGCGCCTGATGCCGGAAATCGCCTCGAGCATTTCGGATTGCCCGTTGCCGGCGACGCCGGCGATGCCAACGATCTCGCCGGCGCGCACATCGAAGGAGACGTCGTCCACCATGGTGACGCCACGCGAATCCTTCACCGTCAGGTTCCTCACCGCGAGCTTGACCCCGCCGGCTTCAGCCTCGCCCTTCTCGACCCTGAGCAGCACGCGGCGCCCGACCATCAGCTCGGCCAGTTCCCCGACCGTGGTCTTCGTGGTTTCCCGTGTCGCCACCATCGTGCCCTGGCGCATGACCGAGACCGTGTCGGTGATCGCCATGATCTCGCGCAGCTTATGGGTGATCAACACGATCGTTTTACCCTGCTCCTTCAACTGCCTGAGGATGCGGAACAGATGGTCGGCTTCTGCGGGCGTCAGCACGCCCGTCGGCTCGTCGAGAATCAGGATCTCGGCGCCGCGATACAGCGCCTTGAGGATTTCGACACGCTGCTGCAGTCCGACCGGCAACTCCTCGATGATCGCATCGGGATCGACCTCCAGCCCATATTCGCGCTCGAGCCGTTCCAGCTCGGACCGCGCCTTGGCGATGCTCTTCTTCAGCAGCGCATCGCTTTCAGCGCCGAGAATGACGTTTTCCAGCACCGTGAAATTGTCGACCAGCATGAAATGCTGATGCACCATGCCGATGCCGAGCGCGATGGCGTCGTTGGGCGATTTGATCGACGCCGGCTGGCCGCCGACGCGGATCTCGCCGCTGTCGGCCTGGTAGAAACCATAAAGGATCGACATCAGCGTCGACTTGCCGGCGCCGTTCTCGCCGACAATGCCGTGGATGGTGCCGCGCGCGATCTCCAGATTGATGTCGCGATTGGCGCGCACGGCGCCAAAACTCTTGTTGATGCCGATCAGCTCGATTGCGGCTTGCGCCATGCAGCCTTTCCCATCGTATTTTTATCGCTTGGTCAAAACGCCTAGCATGACGCCCCGCCCGTGCCAATTGCCGGAGCAGCGTTCACTCTCGACAAATCCCCGCGCGCTTGTCAATTTCGAACGTGGCCGCAGCCTGCACAATCGCCTGGATCGAGGATTTCAAATGACCATGCCCGACGACCGGCTGACGACGCTGGAAATCCGCGCCGCCGAGCAGGAGAAGACCATCGAGGAACTGTCCGGCCAGATCGCCGAGCAGTGGAAGGTGATCGAGCGAATGCAGCGCAAGCTCGATGCGCTGGCCGACCGCTTCCTGGAGCTGGAGGATCAGGCCGCGCCCGACGTGCCGGTGACCAAGCCGCCGCACTGGTGAGCTTGCGGATAAGAAAAGCCGCCGGGTTTTCACCCGGCGGCGTCGAGCAGATCGGCAATCTCGCGGTCAATAGGGGCAGGCATTGTCCGACATGTAATCGTGCACCTTGATGGTACCGGCGATGATATCGGCCTTGGCCTTTTCGACCGCGGCCTTCATCGCGTCGTCGACAAGTGCCTTGTTGTTGTCATCCATGGCATAGTCGACGCCGCCTTCCTTGAGGCCGAGATCGTTGATGCCGCCGGTGAACTTGTCGTTCTTGGCATCCATGAACGTGTTGTAGACGGCAACATCGACGCGCTTGACCATCGAGGTCAGCACCTTGCCGGGCTGCAGGCCGTTCTGGTTGGAATCGACGCCGATACCGAGCTTGCCGCCGTCGGCCGCTGCCTGCAGCACGCCGACACCGGTGCCGCCTGCCGCTGCGTAGATCACGTCGGCGCCCTGGTCGATCTGCGTCTTGGCGATCTCGCCGCCCTTGGCCGGATCGTTCCAGGCTGCCGGCGTGTCGCCGGTCATGTTCTGGATGACATCGGTCGCGCCGGCCGCCTTGGCGCCGCCGATATAACCGCAGCCGAATCGGCGGATCAGCGGAATGTCCATGCCGCCGATGAAGCCGACCTTTTTGGTCTTCGAGGCCATCGCCGCCATCACGCCGACGAGATAGGAGCCTTCCTGCTCCTTGTAGACGACGGAGCGGACGTTGGGCTTGTCGACGACCATGTCGATGATGGCGAATTTGGTCTCGGGAAACTCGACGGCGATCTTCTCCAGCGCATCTGCCCAGGAGAAGCCCGCCATGGCGATTGGATTGCGGCCATCCTCGGCGAAACGGCGCAGCGCCTGCTCGCGCTGGGTGGCGTTTGAGACCTCGAATTCCACATAGGCGATGCCGGTTTCGGCCTTGAACTTTTCGGCGCCGTTGTAGGACGCTTCGTTGAATGACTTGTCGAACTTGCCGCCGAGATCGTAGAGAAGTGCTGGCTGGATGTCCGCGGCGAAGGCCGGAAGAACCATCGCAGTTGCGGCCAGGAGGCCGAGAACGATACGTTTCATGTGATCCACACCCTGTCGGTTATTTTTCCGTTATGCACCGCCTGCCTGCCCGGTTCTCCGGCAGGCATGCGACATCAGACAGGAGTGTCTTCCTCCCGCTTCGGGCCAATCTGGCACGGCCCGAAGCAAAATTCACGCGGAATTTTGACCTGTTGGAAAAGCCGGGATCATTGTCCCGCCAAGGCCTCAGGCGGAGACGGCAGCCGGGATGGCGCAGGTGACGCCGGTGCCCTGCAGATTGCAATAGCCGTAGGGATTCTTCGCCAGATATTGCTGGTGGTCTTCCTCGGCGAAGTAGAATTCCGGTGCCGGAGCGATCTCGGTGGTGATCTTGCCGCCACCGGCGCCGCGCAGCGAGGCCTCGTAGGCATCGCGCGAGGCGATCGCCGCCTGGTATTGCGCATCGCCGAAGGTGTAGATCGCCGAGCGGTAGGTGGTGCCGACATCGTTGCCCTGGCGCATGCCTTGCGTCGGATCGTGGCTTTCCCAGAACAGCTTCAGAAGCTGTACATAGGACACGATTTTTGGGTCGTAGACGACCAGCACGACTTCGGCATGGCCGGTCAAACCGGTGCAGGTTTCCTGGTAGGTCGGATTGGGGGTGACGCCACCGGCATAGCCGACGGCCGTGACCCATACGCCCTCGGCCTGCCAGAACAGGCGTTCTGCACCCCAGAAGCAGCCCAGCCCGAACATGGCCTTCTCCAGCCCGTCTGGGTAGGGCCCCTTCAACGGCCGCTTCGAGACGAAGTGATTGGATGCCGTCGGGATAGGATTGGCGCGGCCCGGCAGCGCCTCGGCAGGCTTCGGCAGGTTGAGCTTCTTGTTCAGCATGTCGCTGAGAAACATGTGCAGTCTCCCTTTCTCTTTGGTTGGGAACGCTGGAAAATTCAAGTCTAGGCGAACCGCCCGGTCGCCCGCTCCCGCCTGTAGCCTATCATGTAGAGAATGAAGGCAAGCACCGCGAACACCGCGAAACCGGGCTGGTTGAGCACCCAGGCGATGGCGCCGTCCCACAGCAGCGGACCAAGCCTGTCGCGGACGAAGCTTTCGAAGGCGCTCCGCGTATCCGGCGAGACGGCGAGCCAGCTGGTGTTGAGCGGGGTCATGACGAGGGCGGATGCCGCCACCGAGCGCGTCGCGTCGACCACCGCCATGATGACCGAAACCGAAAGCGCAACCATTGCGGCAAGACGGAAGACGAAGCGGAACATCCAGACCCTACCTCCCCGCAAGCTTTTCAGAAATATCTGTATCGGCCTGATAAATAGGATCTGCGCGCTTTATCCGCAATCGCGACACGCGAAGTTGAACCTGCGCCGCCGGTTTCGCCGCTGAGGCGCCGGTCGGCCAAGACGACGCCGCCGATCGCGGCGATCGGCTTGCCAAGCAGCGCTGGCGGCATGGACAGTGCATCCCTATCCGACAAAGCGAATAGAGTGCTGTTATGTCTTGGCATTCGGCACCGGATCGACTAGATGAGCCCCGCGCCTTTTGCTTTGACGGCTCAGGTGTGGGGAAAAGGTGTCCGCTGGTTGACGGCGCCTACGGTGCGAAGTTCCGGACCGGGAATCCCCCAACAAGGAGACGGCATCTCCCCAACCCGCGCGGCGAAACCGGCCGCAGCGAAAATGCCAGGACGGAGAGGTGGCCGAGTGGTTGAAGGCGCACGCCTGGAAAGTGTGTTTACGGGAGACCGTAACGCGGGTTCGAATCCCGCTCTCTCCGCCACATTTCCCTACCAAAAGGTTGTTTTAGCTAAGAAATATCGATCGTTGTCGAATTTATTTGCACCTTCCTTGCACCTTCGGTTGGCGCTTTGCGCAGGCCCGATCCGCGACAGCCTGCCGCATTCTCGAACCATCCGAAACGACGCTTCCGCCTGCATTCGCGTCAGGCAGTTTCCCCTTCACCAAACGTGGTTCAACGACGGACGCCACGGCGGTGAACGCAAGTAGTGTACGGCGGGTGACTTCGGGCATGCGTCATATCCTTGCTATCTGACAGGCCGGCCGGCGCAACACTTCGGAGAGGCGCTCTAGGACGCGACTACATCGTTTGCTGACAAAATGTATCCGCATTGCTGGCCGGTTCCCTAAAAGCCGAAAAGAACGCAGCGTGGTGGGCCCCACAATCCGCACCCACCCCGCCTTCGGACAAGCTTCCCCGGGGGTCAACCGGCACGGACAAGGATGCCTGCTTCGCGCACCCATCAGCGGCGGTGTGGCTTCTAGCCGCAAGCAATTGCTTGAAGCAGTTCCCGACACCACATGGTGTTCCATAGCCAGCCAAGCGAGATGAACTCGCCCGACGCAGTCGCTGCCCTCCACGGTGGAAATCAGACTATTGGATCATGGCGAGACGTACGGCCAACCTTTAGGAACCAGAAAGACATCATGCCTGAAAATACCAGACTGCCAACAAGTGACGTCCCCCTCATCAAGCTGGGCAGTTGTCAATGCCGCTTCCCGGTTCGCGAAGATCGGTCAGTGCCCGGCGGTCACCGCTTTTGTGCTGGGCCAACTTCGCCTGACCGCGTGTACTGCGATCACCACCACAGCATCGTGACCGCCGTCGAGCCTCGTCGAGCCCGTTCGGGTTTCCACCTCGCTCAACGACGCGCCGCGTAAGCAGATACCGGGGGGCTGCACCTCGAACCGGTCTCAAGGGCTCGATGTGATGCTCTCCCACGTGTTCGGGCACCCACATCGTCGGGCCGAGCAGTCCAAGAGAGCCGCAGAACCATCCGCTTTCCATTGAACTCGCCGGAGCCATCGAATTGCGGTGGCTGCCGGTGACAATGGTATCAGCCACGCATCATCGAGTGCAGGATGGCCTGCATGTGCTCTTCCAGGTCAAGTTCGCCCCGTGCCTCAGTGGCTAACAGGTACTCGGCCTTGGCTCGGCGGTCGCCTCGACTGATCGCAGGATAGGAGCAGATGGCCAGCAATGCTTCCTCTTCAATCCGGTCTGCCCTCTTGCGGTCGTGGCTGCTGCTGTCCGTTCGATGAACAACCCTGTGGAGCGCGACATAGGCCGCCTCATGGGCTCCAATCAGCGCCTGCAATTCGCGCGAGGCACCTTCCCTTTCAGCAAACGTCGGTTCAACGACCGAGGCTACGGCGGTGAACGCAAGAAGTGTACGGCGGGTGATTTCGGGCATGCCTCATATCCTTGCAGTCTGATCATGCAGGAACACCATAGCACCGAAACAACAGTTCGGAGAGGCGCTATGGAATGGGGCAGCGTTGTCTGCTGACAAAAATGTATCCGTTCCCGCAGTTGCTTGCCTCGCCTACTGCTGGCCGGTTGGGCCTCTGAAAACTGAAAACACGCAGCGTAATGGGGACGCAGCAGGCGAGGAAAGAAATAGTGCACTGTCACCGTAGTTGCCTATAGATCAGGCGAAAGCTTGCTTTTGAGGGGTCATTCCGGTTCGAAATGAAGGCCGCCGTCATGAGGCGGCGAGGCGCTACGTCGTTCTTGCGCGGCGGTTATGACTTCCTGTCGCCGTTTGGATTTGGTGCCGGAGCCTCGCGCACGTCTCGTGGCGGCGGGTCCACATGTTCAGGCTCCGGCGACGCTTCCTTGTCGGGACGACGGACAGGTGTCTTCTTCGGGGCGGGCTTCGGTGGCGGGTCTTTGATTTTGTTTGGCATATCCAGTTAACCGGATCGCCAAGCTCTGGTTCCGGTGTGCCCATCAAAAGGCCCCGCCACCGTGAGGCAGCGGGCGACGGGTGGAATGCGGGAACTGAAGGCAATAAGGTGCACTGTCACCGGAAAAAACCTTCGGGTCCGGCGGCAGAAAGGCAGCAAGGTCGGATCTACTTCGAGGAAGGTTACTGGAGAAAATCCGGCAACGTTATCGTGTGTCCATTTCGGTCGAATTCCGAAGCAAAGCTGTAAGACCTGGAGAACTCGAAGCTGACCTTGTCGTAGAGGCCGGGTTTGCTGGAATAATCCTGCAACTCTTTAAACAGGATTTTCTGCTCGAAAGGCCTAGCCATTCCATCGGCCACGCTGCGCACCTCGCCGCAACCGACCTCGATGTCGACGACAGTCTTTCGCGATTGGACGTCCCCCAGAAAATGAAGCTGAACGTGACCGTCCGCGCGTTTGGTATGCCCGTAGTTGTTCAGCTTGAAAACTTCCACAAGATACTCGACTGTTTTATCCGCAATCCTTCTATTATTTCTGTAGTATATTTTGGTGTGCCTTACCCGCTGGATCAAATATTCCCTCTTGCACCGTGGTGCCGAGATTGAATTGTAGAATATCAGGTAGTGTACTGCTCTGTTGGCTCCAGATTCCTTCCGAAATCCTTTCGCATAGTAATCATCCAGGAATTGGTCTAGCTCGACGCCAGCGTTCGCTGCGAGCGCCTTTTCCTCACGGTACACCTTGTTTTTGCTGTAGGTTTTCGGATCGTCCAAGGCTCCCGACTGCCTGGTGTCGCCTTCCATCCCTCGGCGCAATGTGACCTGCTCCAGGATGATCTCCGATGCCGATAAAGGTACCGAAAAGAGCACAATGCCCAGAGACAACAGATACTTCATACTTCACGCACCTCAGCGATAGCATGAGCCACGGCAGGTAGTTGAACCGGGGCATGGCGGCCAATTCGCGGCCTGGTTGCCGCCCAGCCGGGCATGTCCGTAGCGGCTCGATCGTCACATAATACAGATCGCGGTGGCACTCCCATTGCCGAGCGCGCCCCGCACAAATCCGACGAGCCCGATTAGCGCATACAACTCCTGCCTCGGGTAATTGACGGCGCTGGTGCGGCCAAGGATGAAGGATGCGCGGTTTGGGCAGCCAGTCGTTGGCCAGCCGCGTGAACCACTCCCAGGTCACGACGTCCTTCTGGCTGCGGCGCCGAAGCGCCCGTCGCTCAAAGGGGCAGACAAAGCGCACTAGCTCTCGTCACCGAAACCCAGCAGCGACGCATTGCGTATGTGGCTGTGGTCGCCGCGAAGATGCCTGATGCGCAGCTTCACCCCGGGCCTGAGCCATTGTGTCCCCGGCCGTTTCTTCATGGCCTCTGGCGGCGGCCCGGCGTGCTCCCGAACCCGCTTGAACAGCCGCTCCTTCATGTCGCAGCCCAGGCTGATCAGGGCGGAACCGACATATTTCCCGGTGCCGGGCTGTGCCAAAAGGGCGAAGGCTGCCTCGCCGGGCTGGCGCTCGACGCCCAGCAGTTCGAATTCATCGACCGTGAAGCTCTTGGTCTTCAGCCAGTTCGAGGTCAGGCCGCTGCGATATTTGCTGTCGGCGCGCTTCGAGACAATTCCCTCAAGCTCGACCTCCTCGACGAGGTGGAAGAGCGACTGCGCGTCACCAGGCAGGGCCTCGCTGAACCGAATGCGGCTGTGCGGCTTGATGATACCGCTGAGAAGTTCACGGCGTGCCTTGCAGCCGATGTCGCGCAGATCATGGCCGTTCAGGTGCAGAATGTCGAATGCGCACAGGTACATGCCGTAGGGATTGTTGTGGACCGCGTTCTGGAGCGCGTTGAAGTCGGGCATGCCGGCCTTGTCGGTGACGACCGCCTCGCCGTCGATGATGGCGTTCTTGACCTCAAGCTCACCCGCGGCTTCCACGATGCCCAGATATTGACGCGTCCAGTCCTTACCGGTTTCGGTATAGACGCGGATATCCTCGTGGCCGTTGATAATGATCTGGGCGCGGTAGCCATCCAGCTTGATCTCATGAATCCAGTTGTCACCCGCGGGCGGCATGGCCACCAGCTTGGGCTCCATCGGGGGAATGAACTCTAGCCGGCCGGTGCCGGCCTCTGCCCGCCTACGCATGGAACCCAGTCTAGGTCAGCTGCGTATATTAGCCATAGTGAATATGATAAAGTTCTAAAAGGACGTGCGATATGGCAGACGACAAAAGCAAACGCGACTTTCGCTACCGCAACAAGATATCGGCGGACGATGATTATGAAGTGAACTTTTTCGCTCTGCAGAACAACATCACGCCGGAGCAGGTGCGCGAGCTGATCCGCAAGCACGGCAACGATCGGGCAACTCTGACCGCTGCCGCGAAGGCATTGCCGGCACAATGATGACAAAACTCTCAGACCTGGGGCCGCCGATCGCCGGCTGGTCATTGGCTATTTCCGTACGATAGGCAGAAAAGCCCGCGCCCCGTGGTGGGGAAGAGGACGCGGGCTGATCGGAGGGACGAGCCGATCTCGCAGCATGTCTGCACAGGAAATAATGCTGCGGAAGCCGAACTTTCTACCTAAGCCTTTGTTCCAACGCAAAAAACCAGCCGCACCTTTCGCCAAGCCGGTCAATGAGGCCTGGATTTTCAATCCCTATTGGGCGGCACCTAAATTCCAGATGTCCCGATGCAGGCGCCATGTCCCGTCGTCGCCCTTTTTCCAGACGACGATGTACTTGCCCACAAGGGTGGAGAGGGCGCCGTCTTTGCTCGGCGCATCGAGCGTAAATGCGCCAACTTCGTAGGCGAGGTTCGCGCTCTCTTCCACTTCCAGCGCCTTAAGGGTGAGATTCTTCATCCCGCCTTTGATCGCGCCCTGCCAGAACTCTTCCACGCCCTTGCGGCCATCGACGCGCTTGCCGTCGGGCGGCAGCAAGGCAGCGTCCTCGGTATACAATTGACCCACCGCCGCCGCGTTTCCGCTATTGAAGGCGTCCGTGAATTTCGGCAGCGCCGCTTCGATGTCCTCGCGAGCCGACTGGGCGGCCGCAGACAATGCAGACGATAGAAGCAGCACAGCAGCAAATGCGAATGACTTAACCGGTCTCATCTCGTCCTCCCTTTGCGTGATCGACATATCTATCGGATGAATAGCACGCCCAACCCGAGTGCACCGCCGCGCCCACTCAATCGGCCAGACCTGATTTGCATTAGGCTTATCTAATTACGCAAGCGCCAGACGCTCTCAGCCCACTACCCGATCGGCCCGCCTTCTCCGCCAGAGGCGCGGGCCTGGCTCAGCAATATCCTGACATCGTTTAGCGTGGAACCGCAGGCATTCCCGAGACTGAGCGCGCCGTTTCGGCGGAGAAAACCACGAAGGCAAAGATGAGCACGCTGGCAGCGACGATCATCGAGCCGGTGGCGACGATCGGCTCAAGCGCCGGATTTCCATGCAGCATCAAGTAGAGGGCCGGCAACATCACCACCAGGCCAAAATTATAGACGCCATAATGGACCATTGCGATACTGCGGGCGGCTTTTGTCGGGTTCAGGGCGTAATACCCACCGAATATTGCACTTGTTACCCATCCCAGGAGATTGATGTGTGCGTGAGCCGGGTAGGCGCCGTGATTGCCTGAAATTGCCATTTGCAGGCCGGCTGCAATTCCCAGAATAAGAAAGACGATCGCTGTCTTGAAAAAGAGTTCCGAGATTTTCGGCATGTCATGTCCTCCCAAGCCGTTGCAGGCGGCCCGGCAGCCTGTTGGGGGTGACCGGCTGGCCGCCGGGCCTAACCGGCTTGCGCCGGCTGATGAAAACATGCGCTCACACTAATATAAATGCAACATCGAGATACCGGGTGCGCACAGCGGAGTTTGACGATCTGGACTCCCGTCCCAAAGCGGGCGGCCGGAAAGCGATTTCGGTTCAATCGTCCGCGTGGAAAACGCTAGCCAGGACGCCGCAGGTGTTCGACAAGCGCGCGCAGCTTCGGCGCGACGTTGCGACGGCTCGGATAATAAAGGTAGAAGCCGGCAAAGCGCGGGCAATAGTCGACGAGAACCGGCACCAGTTCGCCCCGAGCGATCCACGGGCGAAAGCTTTCCTCCATGCCGAAAGTGATGCCGGCTCCGGCAATGGCGAGCTTTATCATCAACGCCATGTCGTTGGTCGTGATCGCCGGCGCGACCGCGACGCTGAACTCCTTGCCGTCCTCGGCGAATTCCCAACGATAGGGCGCGACCTTCGGGGCGCGACGCCAGCCAATGCAGCGATGGCCCGCGAGTTCCTGCGGATGCGACGGCTCGCCAAACCGATCACGATAGGCCGGCGCGCAGGCGGCCAGCTGCCGCTCGTCACCGGCGACAGGCACCGCGATCATGTCCTGCTCGATCACCTCGCCGAGCCTGACGCCGGCATCGTATCCCTCGGCGACGATATCGAATTCCTCGTCCGTCACCGTGATGTCCATCCGGACCTCCGGATTGGCTTCGGCAAAGGTCGCCAGGAACGGCCCTGAAAGAAAGCGCTCGGCGATCGACGAGACGGCGAGCCGCAACTGCCCGCGCGGACGCCCGCGCAGGTCCCCGGTGCTCTCCATTGCGGCGCGCATGTCGGCGATGGCGGGCGCTATCTCGGCGTAGAGGCGTTCGCCAGCCTCGGTCAGGCTGACGCTTCGCGTCGTGCGCTGGACCAGCCCGATACCGAGCGTCTCTTCCAGCCGCTTCATCGTCTGGCTGACCGCCGAGCGGGTGACGCCCATCCGGTCCGCAGCCGCGCGAAAGCTCCGCTCCTCGGCGACGAGGGCAAAGACGGCAAGCGCATTGAGATCCGGCTGCATTGGTTAGCTGTGCTTTCGACGCTGTAAACAAATGGTCGTCTTATCGCTACAGTGAAACAGATCCATCTTCGTGGCAACCGCTGCATCGCGGTTCGCAAAATCAACCAGACGGAGACCGAACATGTCCCTCAACCCAAACTTTTCCCCCAACAAAGTCGTGCTCATCACCGGGGCTTCGAGCGGCATTGGCGCCGCCATCGGCCGGGAGCTCGGTGCCGCAGGAGCAAAGGTCATGCTCGGTGCGCGCCGCACCGGTCGGCTGGACGCGCTCGCAGAAGAGATCAGGGCAAAGGGCGGGGAGGCAATGACACGCCGCCTGGACGTGACCGACCGCGACGATGTCGCCGCTTTTGCCGATGCGGCGCGCCAGGCCTGGGGACGCGTCGATGTGATCGTCAACAATGCCGGCGTCATGCCGTTGTCGCTGATGATCTCGATGAAGGTCGATGAATGGGACCGAATGGTCGACGTCAACATCAAGGGCGTGCTCTACGGCATCGCTGCGGTGCTGCCGCAGATGACGGCCCGAGGCTCCGGCCATGTCGTCAACATCGCCTCCATCGGCGCGCTTTCGGTATCGCCGACAGCCGCTGTCTATTGCGCAAGCAAATACGCGGTCCGCGCCATCTCCGATGGCTTGCGGCAGGAGCACGACAACATCCGCGTCACCTGCATTCATCCCGGCGTGGTCGAGAGCGAGCTCGCCGACACGATCACCGATCCGATCGCAGTGGAAGCGATGAAGACCTATCGCGCCATTGCGCTGCAGCCCGACGCGATCGGCCGTGCCGTGCGCTTTGCCATCGAACAGCCGGACGATGTCGACGTGAACGAGATCGTCATCCGGCCGACAGCCAGCAAGTAGTTCTATGAAACAGATTTCCATACTTGCCGCTGCCGTGCTTGTTGCCGGCGCGGCCGGCTTATCCGCACAGAAAGGCCTCGCCCAAATGAATATCGCGCAAAATTCCGTTACCCCAGCTTCGGCAAGCCACTCCTATGTCGGGATGTGGGTCACGGCGGATGGCCATATCCGCCACAACTTGCTTCCAAATGGTCGCTATGACGAAGCGCGTGGGAACCGTGACAGCGCATACCAGGGGCGCTATGAGATCCGGGGAAATCACATCGACTACTGGGACGACACCGGCTTTACCGCGGACGGAACGTTCATCGACGGTGTGCTGCACCACGCCGGCATGATCTTGTATCTGGAGAAGTAGATGACGTCCGTATCTCGATAAAGAGGTTTCGCATGGCTCCGCTGCACCATATGTCTCTGGTGCGCAGCCAAAAACAGGGGCTCACCTTGCCAACCGAACCACGTTCTCCACGGCTTGCAGTGCTGATCGACGCGGACAATACCTCGGCCAAGATTGCCGACGGCTTGTTCGAGGAGATCGCAAAGATCGGCGAGGCAAGCGTTCGTCGCATCTACGGCGATTTCTCCAGCACCCGCTCAAAGGCATGGGCCGATGTGCTGTCGAAGCATGCGATCATCCCGCAGCAGCAATTCGCCTACACCACCGGCAAGAACGCATCCGACATCACGCTCGTCATCGACGCCATGGACCTTCTCCACAGCGGGCGGTTCGAAGGCTTCTGCCTGGTGTCGTCCGACAGCGATTTCACCCGCCTTGCCGCTCGCATCAGGGAGCACGGGATCGACGTTTATGGGTTTGGCGAGCAGAAGACGCCGGAGAGTTTCCGGCAGGCATGCCGCCGGTTCGTATACACCGAGAACCTGCTGCCGACTGCGCCAGCCAACGCGAACGATGCGGCGCCAACGAAGTCCTTGCAGCCGCCCAGCGCCGCGACGCCGATCATCACCAGGGTCATTTCACAGATGGGAACCGAGGACGGCTGGGTGCCGCTCGGCATTGTCGG
Organism: Mesorhizobium sp. WSM4810; assembly: GCF_055811235.1. Lineage (NCBI taxonomy): Bacteria > Pseudomonadati > Pseudomonadota > Alphaproteobacteria > Hyphomicrobiales > Phyllobacteriaceae > Mesorhizobium > Mesorhizobium sp. WSM4810. The sequence goes on from NZ_JBVVQV010000008.1 coordinate 47,003, forward strand.
CAATCAGCTCGCCAATCTGGCTTCGGACTTCGATCCCAGAACCTTCGGCTTTCGCAAGCTGAGCGATCTCGTGCGCAAGACCAATGCCTTTGAGATCGATCATCCCGAGGGCGGAGCGATGCGTATAAGGGTCAAGCCAGCTGCGAAGGGCAGAGAGAAATCGAGGTCGGCAGCATCGCGCTGAGCCCTGCAAAAAGCTAGCTGTCCCAGTCCAATTGGTGTCCGATCGGCCTCTGGTCGGACCACAATTTCGCTGGCGAAAACCACCATTCGGCGTATTATTCTCGTGGCAGAGAGTTCATGGCGGAGGAGGCCAATGGACATCGTTTCGAGAGCGCCTGTCGTTGACTTGCCGGCCCATGAACTTGTTTCATCTGCGCTTTCAAAATTCCGCGCCGGCGACACCATATCGACCAGAGCCGCAATAGATACCATCCGCCGGGCAGGCCCAGCTTGTACGGACAGCGACGACCAACTGGTCGAGCTTATCGTCATGACCGCAATTGGCAGGACCATGGGGATCGTGTTCGACCATCGGTGCCGCTAATACACATCGCCCGGCCCGCAATTGGCTTGCGCACTGTCCGGACGACACCGGCGACGTAAGCTGTTCAGTAACCATGAATTGTGACCGGGATTGATCGCGCCATTCGCTATCGGAACGAATAATCCGGCTGCGCCGTTGCTGTCCTTGGAGTCGAGGAGTGGCGGCAATGCGTGATGAACAATTCGACGTTCCGGTGACGATCGAGAGCGAACGCACCGGACGCCGGCTTTCTGTGACGAGGACGGTCCAGGCGGCCTCGCTTCTGGTCGACAAATGGCCAAAAGAAAAGCGCGGGCCGAAATATCGCGCGGCCTTGAAAGCCATGATGGATGCGATGGAGCAGCGGCGGGCGGTTGGGACTGCGCGGCGGGCATTCACGGCGGCAGCCAAGGAAGCCCATGTGTTTGTGCGCGAAGGGCGGCGTTAAAGCGCGTCACGTCGCATTGCTGTCGCTATGCATGTCGTTGCCCAAGACCGCTGCGCAGCTTTGGGCGACATGCATTGCTCCTGTTTATGCATGTCGTTGTCCCAAAACCGCTGCGCACTTTTGGGCGACATGCATTAAGGAACCTCACGAAATCTCCGCCGTTATGCTCAAGGTCCAAGCGAGGAGAGAACTGCCATGCCCGACGACAAGACCAAGACCGACAACCGCGATCGCTCACAAGTAGCCGGCGACGAAGACTATGAGGTGAGGCATCTCGCCGAGGAAGCCGGCATCACTCCCGACCAGGCTCGCACGCTGATCAAGCGCCACGGCACCGACCGCAAGGTGCTGAACGAAATCGCCAAGAGCATAAAGGCATTGTGATGGCTGACAAACGGACCGTAATGGCCGATCGGAAGAAACGCGAACCGGACGACAAGGAGGCCCTGCGACTGGCCGAGACAACTGACGTTTCGCCCAACCAGGCGAAGGATCTGATGCGCAAGCACGGCAAGGACAGCGCCAAGGTCGAGAAGGAAGCCAAGAACTTCAAGGCCGAAGGCTGAGCAGCCGATTTGGCGGAGCGAGTCCGCCCTCGTTCCCGCATCAGCTTCGCACGCGCCAGCCATTCGCACGCTGGACGACAGCCCCATCCCATTCTTCGATGAACTCGGCTGGAAGCGGCGTATGCGGACGACTATGCCGTGATCTATACGCGAAATCGCTGATTTTCGGCGGCTTCGCCCCGCCGCACGGCTTATCTTTGAGCGCCGCGCTGAGAGCCGCGACGGCAAATCCTTTATAGCATTCTTATTTCTTTCCTCTTCGCCACGTCTCGAACCTTTATGGGGTTCGGATCATATTCGGTCGGGAAGGACACATCTCGGTCGCCATTATCATCGCGACAGAGTGTCTTCACATGACTTCAACGCTGCCCGGCTGCAGGCAAGCCAGTGCAAAAACGAAAATAAGGAACAGCTCCGATGGACATCATCGTTCTCGGGATAGGGTTTTTGTTTTTCGCCCTGTTCTTCGCCTTCGTCAAAGCCTGCGACAGTCTTTAGGCGGAAGGACCGCAACATGCTTGTCGACTTTATCCTCGGTGGCGCTGTGACCCTGTTCCTTCTCGCCTACCTGACATACGCCCTCATTCGCCCAGAACGTTTCTAACGGCAACTGGCGCAGGCACGGAAGGCTATTTCGATGACTTTCAACGGGTGGATGCAGATTCTCGTCTATTGCGGGATCGTGGTTTTGCTGGTGAAGCCGCTCGGCGGCTACATGTATCGCGTTTTCAGCGGCGACCGCACATTCCTCTCGCCGATTTTGGGTCCTGTCGAGCGCAGCCTTTATCGCATCTCGGGGACCAGCGAGCATGAGGAGCAGCACTGGACCACCTATGCGGCGGCCGTGCTGTTCTTCAACCTCGCCGGCTTCCTGGTGCTCTACGCCCTGCAACGGCTGCAAGGCAGCCTGCCTTACAATCCGGCCGGCATGAGCTCCGTCGAACCCGGGCTCGCCTTCAACACCGCCGCCAGCTTCATGACCAACACCAACTGGCAGAACTACGGCGGTGAAAGCACGATGTCCTATCTCGTGCAGATGGCCGGCCTCACCGTGCAGAACTTCCTGTCCGCAGCGACCGGCATCGCAATCGCAATCGCGCTGATCCGCGGTTTCAGCAAGGCCTCCGGCAAATCGATCGGCAATTTCTGGGTCGATATGACCCGGTGCACCCTTTACCTGCTGTTGCCGCTCTGCATCGTGCTGACGCTGGTCTATGTCTATCTCGGCATTCCGCAGACGCTCAGCGCTTATCTCGACGCCACAACCCTGGAGGGCGCGCGGCAGACTATCGCGGTCGGGCCGGTTGCCTCGCAGATCGCCATCAAGATGCTCGGCACCAATGGTGGCGGCTTCTTCAACGCCAATGCCGCGCATCCCTTCGAAAACCCCGACGCGATCTCGAATCTGATCCAGATGGTTTCGATCTTCGCCATCGGTGCGGCGCTGACCAACGTCTTCGGCCGCATGAACGGCGACCAGCGCCAGGGTTGGGCGATCTTGACTGCAATGGGCGTCCTGTTCATCGCCGGCGTTGCCGTCTGCTACTGGGCGGAAGCATCAGGCAATCCGCTGGTGCATGCGCTGGGCATCGACGGCGGCAACATGGAAGGCAAGGAAACGCGCTTCGGTATCGCTTTGTCGGCGCTGTTTGCGGTGATCACCACCGCCGCGTCCTGCGGCGCCGTCAACGCCATGCATGACAGCTTCACAGCGCTTGGCGGCATGATCCCGATCATCAACATGCAGCTCGGCGAGGTCATTGTCGGCGGTGTCGGCGCCGGTCTCTACGGCATCCTGATGTATATCGTGATCGCCGTCTTCGTCGCCGGACTGATGGTCGGACGCACGCCCGAATATCTCGGCAAGAAGATCGAGGCCAAGGAGGTCAAGATGGCGATGCTCGCCATTCTCTGCCTGCCGCTGGCGATGCTGATCTTCACCGCCATCGCGGTGGTGCTGCCGACAGGCGTCGCTTCGATGGCCAATGCCGGCCCGCACGGCTTCTCCGAAGTTCTCTATGCCTACACCTCGGCTGCCGCCAACAACGGCTCGGCCTTTGGCGGCCTGACCGGCAACACGCCCTGGTACAACGTCACGCTTGCCATCGGCATGCTGATGGGCCGCTTCCTGGTCATCATCCCGGCTCTGGCGATCGCCGGCTCGCTGGTCGCCAAGAAGACGGTGCCGGCCTCCGCCGGCACCTTTCCGACCGACGGGCCGCTGTTCGTCGGGCTGCTGGTCGGCGTCATTCTGATCGTCGGCGGCCTCACCTTCTTCCCGGCGCTGGCAGTCGGACCGATCGTGGAGCACCTGGCCGGCATCCACGGGCAGACTTTCTGAACCGTCCCACCTTGGATCAATGTCATGTCCTGGCTCAAAACCATACGTCGCAAGATTCGGCATCGAGACGATCGGAAAGGGGCGACCCCGCCTCCTTTCCCGACCATGTCCACGTTCTTCGGCATTGCGGCAGTCATGATCGTGATCTGGCTGCTGGCCTCCGGGCTTCCGCATCTTCGTTCGGCATCCGATCGATCGGTGCCGTCCAATAATATCGATACTGGAGCCACCAAATGAGCCAGTCCAAATCCGCTGTCATCATGGATGCCCGCATCCTGCTGCCCGCCATCAACGGCGCCTTCAGGAAACTCAACCCGCGCACCCTGATGCGCAATCCGGTGATGTTCGTCGTCGCCGTCGTCTCGGCGCTCACCTCAGTCCTGTTCGTCAAGGATCTCGTCACTGGTGGCGGCGATCTCGGCTTCTCGCTGCAGATCATCATCTGGCTGTGGTTCACCGTGCTTTTCGCCAACTTCGCCGAAGCGATCGCCGAAGGCCGAGGCAAGGCGCAGGCCGATTCGCTGCGCAAGGCTCGCACCGAGAGCCAGGCCAAGCTGTTGAGCGGCGACGACCGCACCACGTTCAAGCTGGTGCCCGGCACCAGCCTGAAGGTCGACGACGTGGTGCTCGTCGAGGCCGACGACATCATTCCATCGGACGGCGAGGTGATCGAAGGCGTCGCTTCGGTCAACGAGGCGGCGATCACCGGCGAATCCGCTCCGGTGATCCGTGAATCCGGCGGCGACCGTTCGGCGGTGACCGGCGGCACGCAGGTTCTGTCCGACTGGATCCGCGTGCGCATCACCGCGGCCTCCGGCCATACGTTCCTCGACCGTATGATCTCGCTGGTCGAAGGCGCTGCGCGCCAGAAGACGCCCAACGAGATCGCGCTGAACATCCTGCTCGTCGGCATGACACTGATCTTCGTGCTGGCGACGGCGACGATCCCGAGTTTCGCCTCCTATTCGAGCGGCACCATTTCGGTGACCGTCCTCGTCGCCCTGATCGTCACTTTGATCCCGACGACGATCGGCGCGCTGCTTTCGGCCATCGGCATCGCCGGCATGGATCGCCTGGTTCGGTTCAACGTGCTGGCGATGTCGGGCCGCGCGGTCGAAGCGGCGGGTGACGTCGACACGCTGCTGCTCGACAAGACCGGCACGATCACGCTCGGCAATCGCCAGGCGACGGCATTCCGCCCGGTCAAGGGCGTCACCGAGCAGGAGTTGGCCGACGCGGCGCAGTTGGCCTCGCTTGCCGATGAGACGCCGGAAGGCCGCTCGATCGTCGTGCTGGCGAAGGAGAAATACGCCATCCGTGCCCGCGACATGGCAACACTGCATGCCACTTTCGTGCCCTTCACCGCGCAAACCCGCATGAGCGGCGTCGACATCGATGGCTCTTCGGTTCGCAAGGGCGCGGTCGATTCGGTGCTCGCCCACGTCAATCAGTCGACCGTCGCCTCGCATGGCACGCGCCCCGGCAGCGACACCGTCCGCGATCTGCAGGCAATCGCCGACGACGTCGCCAAATCCGGCGGCACGCCGCTGGCGGTCGAGCGCGACGGACGCCTGCTCGGCGTCGTCCATCTCAAGGACATCATCAAGGGCGGCATCAGGGAGCGCTTCGCCGAACTGCGCAAGATGGGGATCCGCACGGTGATGATCACCGGCGACAACCCGATGACGGCGGCGGCGATCGCGGCGGAGGCCGGCGTCGACGATTTCCTTGCCCAGGCGACGCCCGAGGACAAGCTGAAGCTCATCCGCGACGAACAGGCCAAGGGCAAGCTCGTCGCCATGTGCGGCGACGGCACCAATGATGCGCCTGCCCTCGCGCAGGCCGATGTCGGCGTCGCCATGAACACCGGCACGGTCGCCGCGCGCGAAGCCGGCAATATGGTCGACCTCGACAGCGATCCGACCAAGCTGATCGAGATCGTGGAAATCGGCAAGGCGCTGCTGATGACGCGCGGCTCGCTGACGACCTTCTCCATCGCCAACGACGTGGCCAAGTATTTTGCCATCATCCCAGCCATATTCGCCGTCTTCTACATTGCGCCGGGGCAGACATCAGGCCCGCTGCAGGCGCTCAACATCATGCATCTGGCAACGCCGCAGAGCGCCATTCTCTCGGCCATCATCTTCAACGCACTGATCATCGTCGCGCTGATCCCGCTGTCGCTGAGAGGCGTCAGATATCGCGCGATCGGCGCGGCCGCGCTGCTCAGCCGCAACCTCCTTGTCTACGGCCTCGGCGGCATCATCGTCCCCTTCGTCGGCATCAAGGCGATCGACATGGCCATCACCGCGCTTGGCCTCGCATAAGGAATGAAGTCGATGCTCAAGCAAATCAGACCCGCCATCACCATGATCGTTTTCTTCACCATCCTCACCGGCCTGATCTATCCGATCGGCATGACCGGCATCGCCCAGGCCTTGTTCCCGCGCCAGGCCAATGGCAGCCTGATCGAGAGGGACGGCAAGGTCGTCGGCTCCGAACTGATTGGCCAGGCTTTTGCCAGCGAGCGCTATTTCCATGGCCGGCCGTCGGCTGCGGGCGACGGCTACGACGCCGCCGCTTCGAGCGGCTCGAATCTCGGGCCGACCAACCCCAGGCTGATCGACCGCGTCAAGAGCGATGCCGACAGGCTGAATGCGGAAAATCCGAACCAGAAGGTGCCGATCGATCTGGTCACGACTTCAGCCAGCGGCCTCGATCCGCATATCAGCCCCGAGGCCGCCTATTTCCAGGTCGCCAGGGTGGCCAGGGCCAGGGGCGCCGATGAAGCCAGTGTCAAGTCGCTTGTCGACAGCCATGTGGAGGACCGCGAGCTCGGCTTCATGGGAGAGCCTGTGGTCAATGTGCTGGCGCTTAACCTGGCGCTGGACGAGGCCATCAAGCAATGAATTGTGGGAAGCAATGAGTGGCAGGCTGGGGATCGACACCATCCCCGGCGCCATTCATGATCGATTGTGATGCCGGACGACAGAAGCAACGAAACCCGACCCTCACCCGACGCCCTGCTTGACCGTGCGGAGCGGGAGGCGCGCGGTCGTCTGCGGATTTTTCTGGGCGCAGCACCCGGTGTCGGCAAGACCTATGAAATGCTGATGTCGGGCCGTGCAAGATTGGCCGACGGAGTGGACGTGGTGATCGGCGTCGTCGAGACGCACGGCCGCAAGGAAACCCAGGTGCTGGTCGACGGCTATGAGGTGATTCCCCGTCATCGGGTCGAGTACAAGGGGCGCATCCTCGAGGAAATGGATCTCGATGCCATCCTTGCCCGGCGTCCGGCGCTGGTCCTCGTTGATGAGCTTGCCCATACCAACGCACCGGGCAGCCGCCATCCCAAGCGCTATCTCGACGTTCAGGAAATCCTGACGCACGGCATCGACGTCTACACCACGCTCAACATACAACATGTCGAAAGCCTGAACGATGTCTTGGCGCAGATCACGCGCGTCAGGGTGCGCGAGACGGTTCCAGACTCCATCATCGACCAGGCCGACGACATCGAGATCATCGATCTCACGCCCGACGACCTGATCAAGCGGCTCGAGGAAGGCAAGGTCTATATCCCCAGCACCGCCCGGCGCGCGATCGAGAATTATTTCTCGCCGGGCAATCTGACGGCGCTCAGGGAACTGGCGCTGCGCCGCACCGCCCAGCGCGTCGACGAGCAGTTGCTGACCCACATGCAGGCCCACGCCATACCCGGGCCCTGGGCGGCGGGGGAAAGGGTTCTCGTCTGCGTCGATGCGCGTCCGGGCGGGGCGGCCCGCGTCCGCTATGCGCGGAGATTGGCCGACCGGCTCCGCGCTCCCTGGACGGCGCTTCATGTCGATACCCCTCGTTCAGCCGCCATGTCCGAGGAGGAAAAGGATCGGCTCGCGACGCTGCTGCGCCTTGCCGAGCAGCTTGGCGCCGAAGTAACGACCATTCCAGGCCAGAACGTCGCGCAGGACATCGTTCGCCATGCGACCGCCAACAACTTCACCCATATCGTGATCGGCAGGCCGACCCGTTCGCGCTGGCGGGAATTGATCGAAGGCTCGCTCACTTATGATCTCATCCGCAATGCCGGCGACATCAGCGTCCATGTCATTTCGGGAAACGAACGCAACGACGAGGCGACGTCACGGACCGTAAAGGTGGCGGACGAGCAGTGGCAATTCGATATCTGGCCCTATCTCAAGGCCACGGCCTATGTTGCTGGCTCGCTCGCCTTCGCGGTCCTTCTCCACCAGTTCCTCGACGTCCGCAATCTGGCGATCATCTTTCTCATCGGGGTTCTGACGTCGGCGGTGACCGGCGGTCTCTGGCCGGCTTTGTATGCCTGCCTCATCAGCGCCATTGCCTTCAACTTTTTCTTCCTGGAACCACGCTACACGCTGACGATCCAGGACCCGGAGAGCATCGTGGCGCTGGCTGCCTTCCTGGTTGTTGCGGTCATTGCCAGCAATCTGACAGCGCGGGTGCAGCGACAGGCGGTCGCTGCCCGCGCGCGGGCACGCGCCACGGAAGATATCTATCTTTTCTCGAAGAAGCTCGCCGGCGCCGGCACGCTAGACGACGTGCTCTGGGCGACTGCCTTCCAGATCGCCTCGATGCTGAAGCTGCGCGTGGTGCTGCTGCTGCCGGAAGACGGCACGATCACCGTCAAGGCCGGTTACCCACCCGACGACACGCTGGCCGAGGCCGACATCGCGGCCGCCCGTTGGGCCTGGGAGCACGATCGCCCCGCAGGCCGCGGCGCAGACACGCTTCCGGAGCAAGACGCCTGTATCTGCCGTTGCGGACCGGTCGCACCGCGGTCGGCGTCGTCGGCCTCGACAATGACAAGCAAGGCCCGTTGCTGACCCCCGAACAGAAGCGCCTGCTCGACGCGCTCGCGGATCAGGCGGCGGTCGCGATCGAGCGCATCCAGCTTGTTGCCGACGTCGACCGGGCCAGGCTCGAGGCCGAGGCGGACCGCCTGCGCTCGGCGCTGCTGACCTCGATTTCCCATGACCTGAAAACGCCGCTTGCCGCAATCATGGGCGCCGCCGGCACATTGCGGGAATTTGCGCCGGCGCTTCCCGAAACGGACCGGGCGGACCTGCTGTCGACCGTGCTCGACGAATCGGAGCGGCTGAACCGCTTCATCGCCAATCTGCTTGACATGACCAAGATCGAATCCGGTGCGATGGAGCCGAACTACGCGTTCCACTATGTCGGCGACATTGTCGGCACCGCCTTGCATCGAGCCAGAAAAATCATCGGCGAACACAAGACCGAAATGGACATTCCCACGGATCTGCCGATGCTGAGGGTCGACCCCGTCCTGTTCGAGCAAGCGCTGTTCAATCTCCTCGACAATGCCGCTAAATTTGCCCCGCCAGCTTCGACGATCCGCCTGCAGGGCTGGGCCGACAATGGTTCCGTCATGCTGCAGATCATGGACGAGGGGCCAGGCGTTCCGCCAGCGGATCTGGAGCGCATTTTCGACACGTTCCACCGGGTGCGCAAGGGCGATCAGGTCCGTGCCGGCACCGGGCTCGGGCTCTCGATCTGCCGTGGCTTCATCGAGGCGATGGGCGGGACCATTTCGGCGGCCAACAGGACCGACCGCCCGGGTGCGGTTTTTACCATCAGGATGCCGGTAGCGGCAGACCAACATGTGGGCGACCCCGGCATGGATGACCTGCCATGACGAACTTGCCATGACGAACCTGGACGTCAGGATTTTGGTCGTCGATGACGAACCGCCGATCCGCAAGCTGCTCCGCGTCGGCCTTGGCAGCCAGGGCTATGCGATCAGCGAGGCGCCGAACGCCAAGACGGCGATCGAACTCGTGGAGACGGAAAAGCCGGACCTGATCCTGCTCGATCTCGGCCTGCCCGGCATGGGCGGTCACGAATTGCTGCGCAAATGGCGGGACGACGGCCTGGATGTTCCCGTCGTCATCCTTTCCAGCCGCACCGACGAGGCCGGCATCGTCTCGGCACTTGATCTCGGCGCCGACGACTATATCACCAAGCCGTTCGGCATGAACGAGCTTGTCGCGCGCATCCGCGTGGCGCTCCGCCACAAGTTCCAGCAGCAAGGCGAGAAGCCGGTCTTCCACACCGGCGATCTCACGGTCGATCTGGTGAAGCGCATCGTCATGATCGAGGACAGGGAGATAAAGCTCTCGCCGAAGGAGTACGACATCCTGCGCATCCTCGTGCAGCACGCCGGCAAGGTTCTCACCCACCAGTTTCTTTTGAAGCAGGTCTGGGGCGATTCGACCGACGTGCAGTATCTCAGGGTCTATGTGCGGCAGCTCAGGCAAAAGATCGAGAAAACGCCCGACCAGCCGCGTTACATCACCACCGAAACCGGCGTAGGATACCGCCTGCGCGAAGTCGACTGAAGCGAGGGCCGCGGGCGGGCCCGTCTAACCCCACTGCGGGGCGCGCGTCTACCATCAGCCGCCTGTTGCAGCTGATCCAGCGCTCCACAACCAAGCGTCCCGGTTGCACGGCGAAGCCGACTTGATCAGCTTTTCGTTTAACGATCTTGACAGCGATCGAGACGGCCCGGCCACACGGGTCCCTGATGTCCAAGATCGGCGAACAACCTTCGGTTAATGGCAATGGTCGACGCGAGGCGTTCGGGACCGGACCGGGCGCCGTCCCGATCTGGATGCCGGCGGCATGCGGGTAAAGGACGAGAGCCCGACCTCTTGCCGGCGGCATAGCCGCGGCCGCCACTCTCAACTCGTCACGGCCTGGCGCGCACGTCGCGCATCGCGAGAACGCGCATAATTGAATGTCACACTTGCTGGTTGCATTACAATATGAAATTTCGTGTTATCGCATCCCCACAAATTCTCTTTAACAAAATCATGGTTAACAGCTGCTTGCCGCAGGTTAGCCACAGTCGGCTTTTACCAAGCGTGATTGGGAAATTCTACAGCTTGGCGGGACCGTCCAAAAACGAAACAGTGGAGCGACGATCTAATGCCGCAACATAGCGCACATGAACAATATCTACTTGAACTTATCAACGCGGAGAGGGCTAAGGCCGGCGTGCAGCCGCTGGCCTTCGATAATGATCTCAGCGAGGCGGCTGAGGGGCACAGCAGATGGATGCTTGCAACCGACACCTTTTCTCACACGGGGTCGGGAGGGTCCTCGCCCACCCAGCGTATGAAGGCTGCCGGCTACACCCTAACGGGCTCCTGGGCGACAGGAGAGAACATCGCATGGGCTACGACCAGGTCACCGACGGGCTACAATGACGAGATTCTGCTCCTGCACAACAACCTGATGAACTCCCCGGGTCATCGTGCCAACATCCTCAACGGGAACTTCCGCGAGGTAGGTCTTGGATTCGAGGTTGGCGATTACCAGGGGCGCTCCAGCGGTTTCGTGGCGGAGAATTTCGCCAAGACCGGATCAGACCTGTTCCTGACCGGTGTGGCGATCGACGACAAGGACGGGGATAGGTTCTACGATCCCGGTGAAGGTCTATCCGGTCTCACCATCACAGCGAAGAGTTCGACGGGCGCGACGTTTACGACGAAGACCATGGGCGCCGGCGGCTACGACCTCGCGCTCAAGCCCGGCACCTACACAGTAACCTTCTCGGGGGCGGGCATCGAAGCTTCGACGCGCACCGTCTCTGTCGGGAGCAAGAACGTCAAACTCGATCTCGTCGATCCGAAGCAGGGAGCCGTCGCTGCCGTTCAGGATGAACCGGCGGCAGTTTCCGATCCGGCGCCGCAGCAGGAACCAACGCCAACGGCGCAAGCTGAGCCGGCCCCGACACCAACGGCGCAAGCTGAACCGGCCCCGACAACGCCGCCGGATTCTGGGCAGCCGAATTCTGGCTCCCAGTGGCTTGCAACCTTCTTCGGCAAACAGGGCGTAAACTTCCGGTCTGACCAGACCCTGGCCGAACATGAGGAGGCTGAAGGAACGCCTGGCACGGCTAAGGAGAGTGGTGCACAGGTGGCGCTTGACGGCGATAACATCGTGTTTCCACAACTCGGGAACGCTCGGGGCCAACTCGACGACGCTATCGAGCAGGTCCGGGACAATGCGTCGACCGCGCTAGCAAATGCGGGCGATCCGAGACCGGCTTTTGATTGGGCAGAGTATGCACATACGCAAGCGGGCGATGCCGACGCGCTGGCTGCGAAACTCATCGAGCAACTGTCTGCGCATAACAACAGCGTGATCGCCGATCAGGCCGCGTAGCCAATGCCGGACGATGCGGGCCTGCAGTTATGGGCCCGCATCGCCTGCTGACGCATGCGGTTGATCGAGGGGACATCAATGTCACAATCTGGTTCAGAGAAGCTCCGCCCGCCGAGGGCGAAGTCCGAATTGGCTGCCTGCCTGGCGCATTTCCGGCGCGCCTTTTTGGCGGTGGCGGCTTTCAGCGGCCTTATCAACGTGCTGATGTTGTCCGGCTCGGTGTTTATGCTGCAGGTCTACGACAGGGTCCTGCCCAGCCGTAGCGTGCCGACGCTGGTGGCTCTGGTCCTGCTGATTTCGATTCTATATGTTTTTCAAAGTGCACTCGACGCGATCCGCGGCCGGGTGCTGGCGCGTATCGGCAGCGGACTCGACGAGCGCCTGAGTGAGCGGACCTACCGCGTGATGTCGCAATTGCCCTTGGCCAGAGGCCGTTCGGGCGAGGGCATGCAGCCGGTGCGCGATCTCGATCAAATCGGCGGTTTCCTGGCCAGCGGTGGTCCCGCCACTCTTTTCGACCTGCCGTGGATGCCGCTTTATCTCGCGCTCTGTTTTGCCTTCCATCCTTGGCTCGGCCTGGCTGCGCTGATTGGGGCGATCCTGCTTTTGGCATTGACCGTGCTCACGGAGAAAACTGTCCGCCATCCAGCAACTGAAATGTCTGGATATGCCGGAGCGCGCAGCAATATCGCACTGGCAAGCATCCGCAATGCCGAGGTGCTCGAAGCGATGGGCATGAGATCCACGGTGGCCTCGCGCTGGGCGGAAGCAAACGGCAAATACAGGCGGGCGCAGATGCGCGCCAGCGATGTCACGGGTTCATTCGGCGCGCTCTCCCGCGGCTTTAGGATGCTGCTGCAATCAGTCGTTCTCGCGATCGGAGCGTATTTGGTGATCGGCCAGGAAGCCACGCCTGGCATCATCATCGCAAGTTCTATTCTCACCGCGCGAGCGCTGGCGCCAGTCGAACTCGCAATTGCGCACTGGAAGAACTTTCTTGCCGCTAGACAAGGCTGGCATCGGCTGAGCGAACTTTTCAGGGAGTTCCCCGCCACAGAGGATCGCTTGCAGCTGCCGCCGCCGCGGACCGAACTCTCGGTTGAAGGGATCGGCGTCGTTCCGCCAGGCGAGCGCCGTTTTGTTGTACAGGACATTACGTTTTCGCTGAGCGCCGGCTCCGCGCTCGGTGTCATCGGTCCGAGTGCATCGGGCAAATCGTCACTGGCGCGGGCGCTCGTCGGCGTCTGGCCGGCAGCGCGCGGCAAAATCCGCCTGGACGGCGCCGCCATCGAACAGTGGCCGGCTGAGGCACTGGGGGGGCACATCGGGTATCTGCCGCAAGATGTCGAACTTTTCGCAGGTACCATTGCTCAAAACATTGCCCGCTTTGATCCTTCTCCGGATCCGGCAACCATTATCGCGGCGGCCAAGACCGCGGGCATGCACGAAATGATCCTGCGCTTGCCTCGCGGATATCAGACCGAGATCGGCGAGGGCGGCGCATCGCTTTCAGCAGGACAGCGGCAGCGCATCGGACTGGCCCGCGCGCTTTATGGTGATCCTTTCCTCGTTGTTTTGGATGAACCGAACTCGAATCTGGACGCTGGAGGCGAGCAGGCTTTGACCCAGGCGATCCTTGCAGTCAAACAGCGGCACGGCGTGGTTGTCGTCATCGCCCATCGTCCAAGCGCCCTGGCGGCAGTGGACCTTTTACTTGTTCTCGACTCCGGCCGTCAGCACGCATTTGGGGCGAGGGATCTGGTCGTCGGGGGCACGACGCGGAGTGCCTCCGTGGGAACGCTTCAAGCAGTTGCCCCGGAGGAAAAGGCATCAGGATGACGTTATTTCATGATCGATCGTTCTTTGGCGCGCGTAACGGCGTGAGGGGGATGATTCCGCATATTCGTGCCGGAGCGAGCCATCTGGCCGGCGTCAAGGGCAAAATCGGCGGGCTGCTGTTCGTTCGGGCTAACCTCCCTACCGATGTGCGATCGCAGCCGACGCAGAACGACTTATCCCTTCGCCGGTATATGCTTCTTGGCGCCGCAACCGTGGCGCTGCTTGTCGGCGGCCTTGGTGCATGGGCCGCAACGACGGAATTGTCAGGCGCCGTCATCGCTACCGGCCATATCGCAGTGGAATCCAACGTCAAGGCGGTTCAGCATCCAAGTGGCGGCGTTGTGGGTGAGATCAACGTGCGCAACGGCGATGAAGTCAGAGCAGGCGATATTTTGCTCCGTCTCGACGACACGCTTACACGCGCCAATCTCGCCGTCATAACCAATACCCTGGACGAACTCTCGGCGCGGGAGGCACGCCTCACAGCGGAGCGTGAGGGTGCCGAGGCGATAGCCTTTTCCGAGGATCTCACCAGCCGCTCCTCTGTTGGACATGTGGCGCGTGTGATCGGCGGGGAGCAGAAACTTTTCGCTTTGCGCCGGGGAGCTTACCGTGCCCAAATCGAGCAACGCAGGCAACGGGTGAGCCAGCTCAAGGAGGAGATAGCGGGCCTCGAGGCACAAAGGGCGGCCAAGGAGCACGAGATTGCGTTGGTCCGCGACGAGATCAAGGGCGTCAGGGGCCTTTGGGAAAAGAAACTCGTCCAGCGGTCGCGACTCCTGGACCTGGAGCGGGGCGAGGCTCAGATCGAGGGAGGGCGCGGCCAACTCGTCGCTGCGATAGCCGAAGCGAACGGCAGAATCAGCGAAACAGAAATGGCCATCATCCAGATCCAGCAGGATTGGCGCAGCGAGGTCGCGAAAGAATTACGCGAAACGGAGGCTCGAACCACAGAATTGGCAGAGCGAAAGATCGCCGCGGAGGAATTGCTTAGACAGACCGATATTCGTTCACCCCAGAACGGACGGGTGCATCAGCTTGCGATCCATACGGTCGGCGGCGTCGTCACGACCGGCGAGCCAATTATGATGATTGTCCCGACCGCTGACGAATTGACTGTGGACGCACGCATCGCGCCTCAAGACATCGATCAGGTCCAGCCCGGCCAGCTTGTCCATCTGCGGCTGTCGGCGTTCAGCCAGCAGGTCACGCCGGAACTCGAAGGACATGTAGCAACGGTTTCTCCCGACCTCGTCGAAGACGAGCGGAACGGACTATCCTACTACAGCGTGCGGATCAGGCTTGACGAAGGCAAGCTTGGCTCGTTGGATCCGGAAAGCCTCAAGCCGGGCATGCCGGTGGAGGCGTTCATGCGCACGACCGATCGCACCGTCATCTCGTTTCTGATGAAGCCATTGACCGACCAGATCAGCCGCGCATTCCGCGAATAGTCGCGCAGCTGGGCTATCGCCGTGCCGTGGCCAAAGGCTCCGGGGAACGCAGCGCCGCCCGTGCCGCGATTTTCAACTGTGCGATGTTGCGGTTCAAATTATCCAATCCAGGCCTGAAAGGCATGGAACTGCAGGATGCCCTCCAGCTTCTTGTCGTCGGCCTCGTATTGGTGCCCTTTGCCAGCACACATCGGTCGACGGGCTTTGCGCCCTGACTGGCTAGTCAGCCAATTCCGCTCCGGCGTGGGGTTTTAATCCATGGCATCATCAGACAAACGCCCTATATAATCGCAAGGTTCTGTTTCGTAAGGGAATGGATGGATGTCGCCGCTTCGCCTTTCGACGATCTTGATGTCGGCAACCCTGGCAACAGCGATGCTGTCGGGCGCGGCTGTCTCCGCGCAGAACGTCGCTCCCGCCAATCGCAAAACCGTGGTCCTGCAAGGCGAATTGCAGATGCTGGAGAACAGGCTGCGACGGCAGCAATTTCAGCAGCAGCAACAGCAGTTCCGTGCCCAGGATCGCGTGGTCGTGCCGCAACGGCCAGATGTGCCGCAGATGGCGCCTACTTGCCAGTTGCGGCGATCGGGCAGCCGCTTCATCAGCGTCTGCCGCTGATGGCCCGGCGTTTTCATTTATTTAGCTGATATGCTTGAACGCCGCTCTACTTAAAGTAGCATCAAAGGCGGTTTTGATTTCGCAACGTGCCTTTGCGCTTGGGCACTGCCCTGATTGGATCGTCGGCAATGGCAGCCACCAAGAAGAAGGTCGTGCGCAAGGCGAGGAAGGGCGAGCGGATCCGCCAGGTCGCGGCAATTCCCTTTCGGCTGGGCAGGCATGGCGGCGTCGAGGTGATGCTGGTCACCTCGATATCGACAAGGCGCTTTATCGTGCCCAAGGGCTGGCCGATGAAGGGCAAGAGTGGGCGCAAGGCAGCCACCATCGAAGCGCGGGAGGAAGCCGGCGTCCTCGGCAAGACGCTGAAGCAGCCGGCCGGCACCTATTCCTACTGGAAGCGGCTGACGAACCGCTTCGTCCGCGTCGACGTCACCGTCTACCTGCTGGCGGTGACGGAGGAACTGGCCAACTGGCAGGAAGCCAAAAGGCGGCAGCGGGCATGGCTGGCGCCGGAAGACGCAGCCGTGCTTATCGACGAGCCCGAACTTTCAACGCTGCTGAAGAACTTGAAAATTCCCCAGCCAGCGCCCGCTGGCGAACTTGAACCAAGGTCTCATTTGGCGTCGTCCTCTCCCTGAGGGAAAGACCGGACCGGCGTGCCGGTATAGGCCCACAACCATTCGCGCGGCAGTGGTCCTTTGTTGCGGTCGCTCTGTTGCGACTGTTCCCACGCATGCGCCAAGACGCCGACCGAGCGCGACAGCACGAAAAGGCCACGTGTCAGCGGCGGCGGAAAGCCGAGCTCGCCATAGATGACGGCGGTGGCGCCGTCGATGTTGAGCGGGATCTTCTTGCCCTTGCGCCGCGCGACCTCGGCCTCAACAGCCTCGGCGATGTCGGCGAAACGTCCGCTGACGACGCCGCGCGCGGCAAAATCGCGGGTCAGCTCGATGAGACGCGGCGCCCGCGGATCGACCGGGTGGAAGCGATGGCCGAGCCCCGGCACATAGGATTTTTCCTCGGCGAAGAAGCGATCGAGCCGCGACGCGACGGCATCGGCAAGCGTCACGCCTGCGTCCAGTGCCGCGGCGATGTCGCCGTAGAAGGCAAGCGCCTGCTCGCCGGCGCCGCCATGCACGTCGCCAAGCACATTGATGGCTGAAGCCATGGCGCTGTTGATGCCGACGCCGCAGGTGGCCGCCATGCGGGCAATGGCGATCGACGGCGCCTGCGGCCCGTGGTCGACGGCCGCCCCCAGCGCGATACCGAGCAGCGCCGCCTGCTCCTCGCCAGGCAGTTCGCCGCGCAGCATCAGCCAGATCATCGCCGGAAAGCTGACGCGGCCGATCAGGTCCTGGATCTCATAGCCACGCAGCCGGATCACGCCAGGGCGCATTTCGATGATATCGGTCTGCCACCATTCCTCACCGCGCTCGCGGCCGGTTTTTTTCTCAACGTTGCTCATGTTCTCGCGTCGCTCATGCCTGCGCCCTTTTCTTGACGCGCGGCGGCAGACTGGCAAACACCTCGTCCATATGCTCGCCCAGCGCCGGCGGCGGCTTGGTCGGCAACGGTGCTGCACCATCGACCATGAACCCGCCGCGCACGACGGTCAGCGGTCGGTCGATGTTCGGCATGCTATCGAAACGGGTGGTCATGTCGCGCTCGATCACTTGCTGCTCGGCCAGCACCTGCGGGATCGTCAGCACCCTGCCCGCCGGCACGCCTGCGCGATTGAGCGTCTCCTCCCAGGCCGCGGCCGAGCTGTTCGCCAGGGCATCCTCGATCAGCGCCTTCAAGGCGATGCGGTTGCGCTTGCGCGTCTCGCGCTCGGCAAAGCGCGGGTCCGACGCCAGCTCCGGCAGCCCGACCAGCCGGCAGAGCGTGACGAACTGCTCCTGCTTGTTGGCGGCGATGTTGAGCAGACCGTCGCCGGTGCGAAACGTGCCGGAAGGTGCCGCCGTCATGTTCTCGTTGCCCATCGGCTGCGGCTCGACGCCTGCCGTCAGATAGTTGGAGACCGGCCAGCCCAGCGCGGAAAGCGTGCATTCGAGCATCGACACGTCGAGGAAAGCGCCCTCGCCTGTCGTCTTCTGCTTCACAAGTGCCGCCGTGATGGCGAACGCCCCGACCAGCCCACCCAGCGTGTCGGCGACGGGGTATCCGACACGCAGCGGCGCGGTCTGCGCTGTGCCGGTGATGCTCATGATGCCCGAAAGACCCTGGATGATCTGGTCGTAGGCCGGATTGTCGCGCATCGGCCCGGTCTGGCCGAAGCCCGAAATTGCGCAATAGACAAGACTGGGGCGGACCTCTTTCAGCCTGGCATAGCCGAGCCCCAGCCGATCCATCACGCCGGGGCGGAAATTCTCGACCAGCGCGTCGGCGGAGGCGACCAGATCGAGGAAGCGTTCGCGATCGGCCTCTTTCTTGAGATCGAGCACCACCGATCGTTTGCCGGCGTTCTGCGCCAGGAACGAAGCGCCCATGCCGGTGCTGTTGAGTTCCGGCGAGCCGCCGAGCTGGCGCGCCAGATCGCCGCCTTGCGGCGCCTCGACCTTGATCACATCGGCCCCGAGCAGCGCCAGCTGATAGGCACAGTAGGGGCCAGCCAGAACATTGGTCAGGTCGAGGACGCGGATGCCGGACAGCAGATCGGTCATGATGTCACAATCAGGTCAGGCATCGCCCGGCACGTGTTCCGGTCCACGCATGCGGCGGCGTTCGATGTAAGCGTAGACATGCGGCCCGATCAGCCCGATGAACGCCAGCGTCAGCAGTGTCAGCGACAGCGGATGTTTGTAGAACACCGACCAGTCGCCGTTCGAGATGGTCATCGCGCGGCGGAACTGCGTTTCGGCGAGCGGCCAGAGGATCATGCCGATGATGACCGGCGCCGTTGGAAAATCGAAGCGCCGCATCAGGAACCCGGCCCCGCCGAGCAGATAGAGGATCACGAGGTCGGTCGGCGATTGAGAAATACCGTAGGTGCCGACCGTGGCGAACACCAGGATGCCGGCATAGAGCTGCGGCGCCGGGATTTTCAGCAGCCGCACCCACAACCCGATCAGCGGCAGGTTGAGGATGACGAGAATGATGTTGGCGATGAACAGGCTGGCGATCAGCCCCCAGACCAGATTGGCCTGCGTCATGAACAGCATCGGCCCGGGATTGATGCCATAGCTTTGGAAGGCCGACAGCATGATCGCGGCCGTCGCCGAGGTCGGCAACCCAAGCGTCAGCATCGGCACCAGCACGCCGGCGGCCGATGCGTTGTTGGCGGCTTCCGGCCCGGCAACGCCTTCGATGGCGCCGACTGTGCCGAACTCCTCCTTGTGTTTGGAGAGCTTTTTCTCGATTGCATAGGACAGAAAGGTCGGGATTTCGGCGCCGCCGGCCGGCAGCGCGCCGATCGGGAAGCCGAGCAGGGCGCCGCGCAGCCAAGCCTTCCACGAGCGTGCCCATTCGGCCGCCGTCATATAGAGCGAGCCCTTCAGCGGCACGATCTCGTCCTTGCCGGCATAGCGGCGCGAGGCCATGTAGAACGTCTCGCCGACCGCAAAGAGGCCGACGGCGACGACGATCACGTCGACGCCATCGAGCAATTGGCTCATGCCGAAGGTGAAGCGCGGTTGCCCGGTCTGCAGGTCGACGCCGATCATGCCGATGACGAAGCCGATGAACAGGCTGGTCAGGCCACGAACCGACGACGAGCCGAGCACCGCCGAAACCGTGATGAAGGCCAGCACCATCAGCGAGAAATATTCGGCCGGGCCGAAAGACAGGGCGAATTTGACGACGACCGGGGCCAGGAAGGCGACGCCCAGCGTGCCGAGTGTACCGGCGACGAAGGAGCCGATCGCCGAAGTGGCAAGTGCCGCGCCGCCGCGGCCGGAACGGGCCATCCTGTTGCCTTCCAGCGCAGTGACGATGGTCGCGCTTTCACCCGGCGTGTTGAGCAGGATCGATGTCGTCGAACCGCCATACATGGCGCCGTAATAGATGCCGGCAAACAGGATGAAGGACGCTTCCGGCGCCACCTGGTAGGTGATCGGCAAAAGCAGCGCGATGGTCAGTGCCGGTCCGAGGCCGGGCAGCACACCGATCGCTGTCCCCAGTGTCGTACCGAGCAGGCACCACATGAGATTGACCGGCGTGAAAGCGACCGAAAATCCGTGCGCGAGATGGCCAAGCGTTTCCATGGCTTCAGCCTCTCAACATACGGATAATCGAATCGAGACCCGTGTTCAGCTGGTTCTCGATGAAGCCGGCGCCGATGTTGACGCCGAGCGCCCTGGCGAAGCCGAAATAGGCGGCAAGCGCCAGGATCAGGCCGAGCAGCACGTCACGGAGCGGATGTCTGCTGCCGAATCCGTGGCAGATGAGAACGAACATGATCACCGAGGCTGCGGTGAAGCCAAGCGGCTGGATCAGAACAAGATTCGCGACCAGTCCGACGGCGACGATGCCCATCGCCTTCCAGTCGGTCGGGGTTTCCTTTTCTTCTTCCGGCTGCCAGCCGCCCCGCAGTGCGGCGACGATCAGCAGCAGGGAAAGGATCGTCATGCCGACCATGGTGATGTAGGGGAAGACGGTCGGGCCGACCTTGGAGTAGAGCGGCGACACCGGAATCGACAGAGTCTGCCAGGCCACTGCGCCGGCGCAGGCAAGAAGCCCGATGCCGATCAGCAATTCGGGCACGGCAAGGCGCGGCCGCGCCGCCTGCTGGTCGCTGGTGCTCATGATCATCCTCCCTGGATAGCCGGTCTCCCACGGCCGACCTCATCGCAGTTTCACTCGCGCCGGATCGTATGTCCATGCGGCTGGCGAACATCGGAAAGGGGCAGTGCAGACCGCCCCTCTCCGGGGACATCAGGCAAGGCCGAGGTCCTTGAGGATGGCTGCGATCCTAGCCGTGTCTTCGGTGAGAAATTTCGCGTAGTCGTCGCCGGTGAGCAGGATCTGCGTCCAGTTGCGGTTTTTGCATTCGGTGGCCCAGGCTTCGCTTTTGGCCATCGTCTCGACCAGCGTGATCATCGCCGCCTTGTCGGCGTCGGAAACGCCCGGCGGTGCGAAGACGCCGCGCCAGTTGAACAGTTCAACATCGATGCCGGCTTCCTTCATCGTCGGTGCGTCGATGCCTTCCTGGCGCTTGTCCGCGGAAATGGCAAGCAGCCGAAGCGCGCCTGCCTTGACCTGTTCGGAGAACTCGCCGTAGCCGGAGATGCCGGCCGCGACCTGGTTGCCGAGAAGCGCCGACAATGCCTCGCCGCCGCCGGCGAACGGCACGTAGGAGAGGTTGGCTGCCGGAACACCGGCCGTCTTGGCGATAAGGCCGAACAATATGTGGTCCGAGCCGCCGGCCGAACCGCCAGCCACCGGCACTTTGGTCGGATCGGCCTTGAGGGCGGCGACGAAATCCGCTGCTGTCTTGAACGGCGAAGCCGCCGGCACCACCAGCGCCTCGAATTCGCCGGTGAGGCGGGCGATCGGCGTGACCTCGGTGAGATTATTGGCCGATTTGTTGGCGATGATGGCGCCAACCATGACCATGCCGGCAACCATCAGCGAATTGCCCTTGCCGTTCCACTGGCTGATGAATTGCGGCAGGCCGACTGTGCCGCCGGCGCCGCCGACATTGGTGATCTGCGAACCGGAGATCAGCCTCTCACTGCGCAGCACCTGGTCCATCGTGCGCGCCGTCTGGTCCCAGCCGCCGCCGGGCGCTGCCGGCACAAAGATCTGGATCTGCGGTGCGTCCTGCGCGAAAGCGGGCGAGAGATGCAACGCTGCGAAACCGGCGGCGCCGGCAGCGGCGGTGCTCGTTAAAAATCTGCGTCTGTTCAGCATGGGGTTCCTCCAATCACGACACCTCCTCCGGTGCCTGCCAGCAACGTAGCCTGAATTCAGACCCGCTCGACAAAAATTCATGCAGTCTTTGCATCGTTCTGTCAACCGGAATGGCATTCTGCTGGACAGAACTTTCCGGATGCGGCACAATTGTTCCGATCGGCCCTTCTGTCCAACTGGGAACGCAACGACGTGGTCAAGCGGACAACCGTAACACAATCCAAGCCTGCGTCGACCAACGGCGTTGCCGCGCTCGATCGTGCGATCGCCATCCTCGACGCTTTCGCTGCTGCCGAGCACTCGCTCAGCCTGGCCGAAATCGCGGCGCGCACCGGCCTCTACAAGAGCACGATCCTGAGGCTGGCGAACTCGTTGCTGCGCGGGCAATTGCTGGAGCGTCTCGACGACGGCCGCTACCGTGTCGGCCCTGCCACCTTTCGGCTGGGCGCCCTATACCAGCGTTCGGTGGTGGCGATCGACATCCTGCTGCCGATCATGCGCGATCTGGCCGAGCGAAGCTGGGAAAGCGTCGCTTTCTATGTCCGTTCGGGCGACGTGCGCACCTGTCTTTACCGCGTCGAGTCCAAGCATCCCATCCGCTACACCATCCGGGAAGGCGACGTGCTGCCCCTGCTGGCCGGCACAGGCGGCCGCGTGCTTGCGGCGTTTTCCGGTCAGCAGGGCGAACCATACGAGACGATCCGCAAAACCTACCATTGTTTGTCGGTCGGCGATCGCGACCCCGAGACGGCGGGCGTCTCGGCACCAGTGTTCGGGCCGGGGCACATCCTGCTCGGTGCGTTGACGCTGTCCGGCCCGAGCACGCGCGTCGACGCGGCCTTTCTGCAGCGCATGAAAAATCCGCTGATCGAGGCGGCCGCGCGCGCCACCCGCGCTTTCGGCGAAGACGCCTCGATGCTCGAACAGGCGGCCCTAAAGGCCGAAGCGGAAGGCCCGGTGCTGAAGCGGCAGGCCTAGAAAGCCTCGATTCGGCCCGATCAGAACCACCGGATGACAGGCCGCAACCCCCTAGGGCTGCCGTTCCAGCAGGATCGTCGCGTCGTCGTGATAGGTGGTCCGCAACACTTCGCTGTAGCCGCATTTGGCCGCGACGCTCAGCGAAGCGGAGTTTTCCGGATCGATGATGCAGACAGTCCTTGCACGCCCGAATGCCTCGTCGCCCCAGGCGAGAGCCCGTCCGACGACTTCGCTGGCGAACCCTTGGCCATGTGCGCTCGGGGCCAGCGCCCAACCGGCTTCAGGAACGCCTTCGATCGACGGCACCATGTCGCGCTTCAGATCGTGGAAACCGGCCTCGCCGATGAAACGGCCGGATGCCTTGTCCTCGATCGCCCAGAAGCCGTAGCCCAGCAGCGACCACAGGCCGGCATGACGCAGGAAGCGCATCCAGCTTTCCTCGCGCGTGCGCGGCTTGCCGCCGATGAAGCGGGTGACGTCCGGATCGGCCCACATGGCAACATAGGCATCGAAATCATCGAGCTGGTGTGGCCGCAAGATGGTTCGCTTCGTCTCGATGACCGGTGCACTGGCTGCTCCTGGATTTCCCATAACTCTGCCTCGCGGCGCATGATCGCCGAAAAACCGCCTCCGAAACGATCATGCGCAAATTCAAAGTGTTTCTTTGCCGGTGCCTCATGCATGTCGCCCAAATGTCCAACAAGAGCCAGGACAGGGCAGATCATCTTCCAGCGCGAGAAACGAGGTCGAGGCGCTTCGACCGCGGGAAACTGTGACCTGACAAGCGCGATTTCAGCCGCGCCACGGCATGTTCATGTAGACGCCGCCACGCTTCAATTCGTCCAGCATCTGGTCGAGCCGCTTGTGTCTTGTCTCGGGGCGTTTGGCACGAGCGATCCAGCCGAGATAGTCGTTCTTCTGATAATCCGGTCTGTCATCATAGGCCGCCATCAAACCCTGCTTTGTCAAAGCGGTTCGGATGTCGTCCGGCATTGGGTTCAAGGCGCGTTTCAGTCTGGACATGGTCAAAATTTAGGCTGTCAGGATTTGACGTCAACGTAGTCGCGAACTCCAGCTCCGGCATGGCAATCTTGCCGAACGATGCTACCCTTCGCATGAATTGATTCACGTCCGCTGTGCCGTCCGACGGAGGGAAAAGGGCATGGATACCACCGATCTTCTGCTTGCCATCTTTCATCATCTGCTGGTGTTTTCACTGGCCGGCATCATCGGCGCCGAATTTGTCCTGATCCGCGGCGATCTGCCCGCCGCGACGCTTCGGCGGCTTGTCGGCATCGATCGCCATTATGGCATCATCGCCATGCTGATCATCGTTGTCGGCATCGGACGCGTCATCTACGGCCTGAAGGGTTGGGAATTCTACGTCTACAACTGGGCGTTCTGGGCAAAGATGGTGGCCTTCGTCACCGTCGGCCTGCTGTCGATCGTCCCGACGGTCCGCTTTGCGTCCTGGAGCAGGCAGGCCTCGGCCAGTCCCGGCTTTCAAGTGCCGGCGGCACAACTTGCATCCGTTCGAACTTATGTCCGCGCCGAAGCCTTGATCTTCCTGCTGATCCCGGTCTTTGCCGCGGCGATGGCGCGCGGCTACGGCTACTGAATTTCGCTTACCGGTTCGAGCGGCGCAATTTCGACCAGCGGCGCCGGAACATCATTCGTCTTCTCCTCGGCCTTGCAGATGTCGGCGATGACACAGATCGGGCAATCCGGTTTGCGCGCCTTGCAGACATAGCGGCCATGCAGGATCAGCCAGTGATGCGCATGGCGCATGTATTCGTCCGGAATGATCCTCAACAGCCCCTGCTCGACCTGTTCCGGCGTCTTGCCGGGCGCCAGCCGCAGCCGGTTGCCGATGCGAAAGATATGCGTGTCGACCGCCATGGTGTGCTGGCCGAAGGCCATGTTGAGCACGACATTGGCGGTCTTGCGCCCGACGCCCGGCAGCTTGACCAATTGATCGCGGTCGTCGGGCACCTCGCCACCATGATCGCGGATCAGCGCCTCCGACAGCGCGATGACGTTCTTGGCCTTGTTGCGCCAGAGCCCAACGG
Source organism: Mesorhizobium sp. WSM4810 (assembly GCF_055811235.1). NCBI lineage: Bacteria > Pseudomonadati > Pseudomonadota > Alphaproteobacteria > Hyphomicrobiales > Phyllobacteriaceae > Mesorhizobium > Mesorhizobium sp. WSM4810. The sequence goes on from NZ_JBVVQV010000008.1 coordinate 71,918, forward strand.
TGCGGATATAGTCGCCGACCTTGGTTTCGCCGAGAGCCAGCATCTTTTGCGGCGTGTCGGCGACCTTGAACAGCGCCCGCGTCGCCTTGTTGACCCCGACATCGGTCGCCTGTGCCGAAAGCACCACCGCCACCAGCAGCGTGAAGGCGTTGATGTGTTCGAGCTCGCCCTTCGGCTCGGGCCGCTGAACGGAAAAGCGTCGGAAAATCTCGTGCACTTCGGCCGGGCTGTAGCGCGAATCGGACCGCACCGGCCGGGCACGCGGTTTGGCGTTCGCACCGTCGCGTCGGCCGGGGAGCAGTTCATTTTTGGGTGTAGCGGAATTTTTGGACTTGGGGCTCGTCATCCCTTTCCTATAATATCCCGGCATGAGCGACACAAACGCCTCATATCAGGCCGACGAGCCATTCTTCCAGGCGTTGCTGATACCGCATCGCTCGCTGGGCAAAACCGGCTTTGCCATCCTGATGGGCGCTCTGCTGTTCGGCTCGTTGGTCACCGGAGCGTTTTTCCTGTCGCGCGGCGCCTGGCCGGTGTTCGGCTTCCTGGGTCTCGACGTCATCGCCGTCTACATCGCCTTTCGCGCCAATTATCGTGCCGCCCGCGCCCGTGAGGAAGTGTCGGTCTCGCGCACCAGCCTCGATATCCGCAAGACCGCGCCATCAGGCAAATCGGAAGCACATCGCTTCAATCCGTTTTGGGCGCGTTTTTCGGTCGCCCGCCACGCCGAAATCGGCATCACCAGGATGGCGGTGGAAGCACAAGGCCAGAATGTGCCGATCGGCGGCTTCCTCAATCCCGATGACCGCGAGAGCTTTGCGTCAGCCTTTTCGCGCGCCCTGGCGACCGCGAAAGCGCGCTGAATGTGAGCGAACCGCCTCGTTCGCGAACCGGTTCTGCGGTGCCTCATAAACCGGCAATCGGCCAAGAACGGTAATCGGCAGCGTCTACTTCTCCCTGCTGGAATGCACCTTTTTGCCAACCCTCGTCGGCTCCTTCCTCAAGCCAGATCTATCTGGATGCACATGACGAGAAGGCAAGTTTCGGGTGGTGATCGGAGCCGCGAAGGACGATATTCACGATCAAGGAGATGGCCCGATGAACGCACAGACAGCTATTCTGAAGAAAGACATCACACCCGAAGGCGGTGACTACGAAGTTGTTCGGCGCGCGATCGAGAAGATCAGCCTTGACTATCGTGACCAGCCGTCGCTCGAGATATTGGCGGAGGAAGTCGGCGAGACACCGACCGGGTTGCAGAAGCTCTTCACTCGCTGGGCCGGCCTGTCGCCCAAGGCGTTTCTGCAGGCGGTCACGCTCGACCATGCGCGCAAACTGCTCGATTCCGGCATGCCGCTGCTCGAGGCTTCTTTCGAGGTCGGCATGTCAGGCCCCGGCCGGTTGCACGACCTTTTCGTCACCCACGAGGCGATGTCGCCGGGCGACTACAAGACGCGCGGCGCCGGGCTGACGATCCGCTGCGGCTATCATATCTCGCCTTTCGGCATCGCCCTGATTATGGTCACAGATCGTGGGCTTGCCGGCCTCGCCTTCAGCGATGCCGGCGACGAGCGCGCAGCCTTTGCCGACATGTCCGGCCGCTGGCCGAACGCAAACTATGTCGAGGACATGGCCGCGACGGCGCCCTATGCGGCGCGCATCTTCGACCCGGCACTGTGGCGCGCCGACCAGCCGCTGCGCGTCGTCTTGATCGGCACCGACTTCCAGGTCCGCGTCTGGGAGGCCCTGCTGCGCATCCCGATGGGCAAGGCCTGCACCTATTCCTCGATCGCCGCCGGCATCGGCGCACCGAGCGCCAGCCGGGCGGTGGGTGCCGCGGTCGGCGCCAATCCGATGTCCTTCGTGGTGCCGTGCCACCGGGCTCTCGGCAAGTCCGGCGCGCTCACAGGCTACCACTGGGGCCTGACGCGCAAACGCGCCATCCTTGGCTGGGAAGCGGGACAGGTCGGATCCTGAAATCGCGCGCCAATTGTCGATGTCGGCACCGCCGACGCCTGGAGTTGCGCTGAGAAGCGCGTTCAAACCTGACGCGATTAGATCGCGCGGTCTGGCAAGCGGCGGCCTTACGGAGTAGCTTCCCGCAGTCAGCAGGGAGGCACCACTTGATAATCGTTGTCGGCTCGATCAACCTCGACCTTATCGCCAATGTCGACCGCTTGCCCGCACCGGGCGAGACGGTCCGTGGCTCCGGTTTCGCCACCGCACCCGGCGGCAAGGGCGCCAACCAGGCGCTGGCCGCCGCGCGTGCCGGCGCCAAGGTGCGCATGGTCGGCGCGGTCGGCAAGGACAATTTCGCCACCGAAGCGCTGGCGCTGTTGCGGGACGGCAAGATCGACCTGTCCGGTGTCGGTGAAACCTTCGCCTCGACCGGCACGGCCTTGATCATGGTCGCCGACGACGGCGAGAATGTCATTGCGGTGGTGCCGGGCGCCAATGATTCGGTCGTCACAGGCGACCTCTCCAAGGCTTTCATGAAGAAGGGCGATGTCGTGCTCCTGCAGCAGGAGATCCCGCTGCAGACTGTCGATGCAGCACTGGACGCAGCACGGGCGGCAGGCGCGGTTACCGTGCTCAACACGGCACCGTTCCGCGCAGAGGCGGCCGCCTTCCTCGGCAAGGCCGATTATGTCGTCGCCAACGAAACCGAATTCGACCTCTATGGCGAGGCGCTGTCGCTGAGCGGCCGCGATCGCCCGGCGCGGATGCGCGATTTCGCGGGGACGACCGGTCGCACAATAGTCGTCACGCTCGGCGGTGACGGCGTTCTGGCCGCCACGCCAGCCGATCTCCTGATGGTTCCGGCGTTTAACATCACTCCGGTCGATACGGTCGGCGCTGGCGACACGTTCTGCGGCTATTTCGCCGCCGGGCTGTCATCGGGCCTGCCGCTCGACCAGGCGCTCGCCCGTGCTGCAGCCGCTGGTTCGCTCGCTTGCCTGAAGCCCGGCGCCCAGCCGGCGATCCCACTAGCGAAGGACGTCGAGGCGGCGCTCCAAAACACGCCAGCCAGGTGAGAGCCATGCGTCCGGCCACAAAACACGCCGTGCCGCCTGCCGGCAATATCTGCCGCCTGTCCGCCGTGGATCTTGCCGAGGCGATCGGGCGCAGGCGGTTGTCGGTGCGCGAGGTGGCGACGGCATTCCTCGACCGGATCGACGCGGTAAACCCGCTGGTCAACGCCATCGTCTCGCTGCGCGACCGTGCCGACATCTTGCGCGAGGCCGACAGGGCAGACGCCCATCTGGCGCATGCTGGGCATGCCGGACCGCTGTTCGGTCTGCCGATCGCCATCAAGGATCTCGCGCAGACCAAGGGCCTCAGGACCAGCTTCGGCTCGCCGATCTTCGCCGATTTCGTGCCGCAGGAAGACGATTTCTTCGTCGAGCGCATCCGCAAGGCCGGCGCCATCATCATCGGCAAGACCAACGTTCCCGAATTCGGCCTGGGCTCCAACACCTACAACACGGTGTTCGGTTCGACACTCAATGCTTTCGACCCGGCCTTGACCGCCGGCGGTTCGAGCGGCGGCGCGGCGGTCGCACTGGCGCTCGACATGGTGCCTGTCGCCGATGGCAGCGACTTTGGCGGCTCGCTGCGCAGCCCGGCCGCCTACAACAACGTCTATGGCTTCCGTCCGTCGCAGGGACTTGTCCCGGCCGGCCCCGAGCTTGACGTCTTCCACGCCCAGATGGGCGTCGAAGGGCCGATGGGCCGCAACGTTCGCGACATGGCGTTGCTGCTCGACGAGCAGGCTGGCTACGACCCTCGCGCGCCGCTCTCGCATCACAAACAGGGCTGCTTCCTGCAGGGACTGCAAACGCCGACGGCCGGCGGCCGCATCGCCTGGCTCGGCGATCTCGGTGGTCATCTGCCGGTCGAACCCGGCATCCTTAGTCTTTGCGAGGCCGCTCTCGGCCGGATCGCCGCGGCATCCTTTCAGACCGAAGCGCTGGTGCCGGATTTCGATTTCGAAGCGCTGTGGCAGGCCTTCGTGACGCTGCGCCAGGCGAGCAGCGGTTGTGCGCTCAAGGCGCATTACGACGATCCCTTGAAACGCGCTCTTCTGAAGCCGGAGGCCGTGTGGGAGGTGGAACAGGCGCTGCAACTCACGGCGCCGCAGATCCACGCCGCCACGGTGAGGCGCTCGTCCTGGCATCGAACGTTGCTGTCACTCTTCGACCGCTTCGACCTGATCGCGCTGCCAACCGCCCAGGTTTTTCCCTTCGATGTGCTCACCCACTGGCCGACCCAAGTGGCCGGGCGTGCCATGGACAGCTATCACCGCTGGATGCAGGTGTCAGCGCTCGCCACGCTGGGCGGCTGCCCGGCGGTCAGTGTACCGGCCGGCTTCGATGGCAGCGGCAGGCCGATGGGCATGCAATTGATCGGGCGGCCGCGCGGTGACATGGCCGTGCTGAGAGCGGCGGCAGCCTACGAGACGACGCTGCCGTGGCTGGCTGGAGCCTAAAATAATCCAGGTCAAGGTTGCCGGCGACATCTCCTGCCGGCTTGCAGCCGCGTTACTGTCATGCATTGATCGCGGTCAGCCGTGTCGCAAAGCCGCATACTGTTGAGGAAACCATGTCGCTGGAACTCTATGCCACCTATCTCGTCGCCTGCCTTGTCATCATCCTGGTACCCGGACCGACGGTCACGCTGATCATCGCCAACAGCATCCGCCATGGCTCTCGCGCCGGCCTCGCCAACGTCGCTGGCACACAGGCCGGACTGGCGATCATGATCGCCATTGTCGGCATCGGATTGACCTCGCTGATCGCGGGAATGGGCCATTGGTTCGAATGGGTCAGGCTGATCGGTGCCGCGTATCTGATCTGGATGGGTGTGCAGATGTTCCGCTCCAAGGGCAAGCTGAACGCCGACGGATCGGTAAAGACACCGCGCGGCGGCTTCTTCCTGCAGGGCCTGCTGGTGGCGATCAGCAATCCCAAGACGCTGGTGTTCTTCGGCGCCTTCTTTCCGCAGTTCATCGCCCCTGACGGCAACTATGGGTTGCAGATCGGCGTCATGGGTCTCACCGCCATGATCTTTGCCGCCGTATCGGATTCGACCTACGCGCTGGCCGCCGGCCGCGCCGGACGCCTGCTTTCGGCCGGCCGCGTCAAGCTGCTGTCGCGGATAAGCGGCAGCTTTCTGGTCGGCGGCGGGCTGTGGCTGGCGTTTTCAAAGGCGAAGTGAGCGGCACTCTTTTCCTTCTCCCCTCGTGGGAGAAGGTAGCCGCCCACGGGTCTTGCCTCCGGCAAGCCCGAGGACAGGCTCCGCGGCCGGATGAGGGGTGTTCCAGCTTGGCACCAACAGCGCTCCGGCCAACACCCTCAACCGTCTCGGCGCTGCACGCCGATCCCCCGCCCGGGGCGAGTCACGGGCCTCGCCCGCCCTTCGGGCCACAAGGCCCCACAAGGGGAGAAGGAAGCGGCCCTAAAGCCGGCCCAGCCTTTCCAGCAGCAGCGCGAACAACGCATCGTGGTCGATGTCGCGCATCACCATGGCGTTGCTCGGCCGTTTGGTCACGCCCCACCAGTCGATCACGGTCATGCCCATGGTGAGTTCCGAGGCGGTTTCCACAGCGACGTTGCAGTTGCGGCCCCTGAACAGCTCGGGTTTCAATAGATAGGCGATGACGCAAGGGTCATGCAGCGGACCGCCGTCGGTGCCGTATTTCTCTTCGTCGAATCGTTCGAAGAATTCCAGCATCTCCGCCGTGGCCGTGCCGACCCTGGTGCCGAGCTTGCGGTAGGCTTGGGTGCGCTTGGCCGTGGTCAGCGCCTTGTGGGTGACGTCGAGCGGCATCATGACGATCGGAATGCCGGATTTGAATACGACATCGGCGGCATGCGGGTCGACATAGATGTTGAATTCGGAGGTCGGGGTGACGTTGCCGCCTTCGAAGAAGCCGCCGCCCATCAGCACGATTTCCTTGATGCGCGGCGCAATGTTCGGCTCGCGGATCAGCGCCAGCGCTATGTTGGTGAGCGGGCCGAGTGCGCACAGGGTGATCGTGCCGCTCTCTTCCTTCATCAGCGTCTCGACGATGAAATCGACTGCGTACTGGGCCTGCAGCTCCATGGTTGGTTCGGGCAATTGCGGTCCGTTGAGCCCGGTCTCGCCGTGCACCTCCTCGGCGGTTACCAGTTCGCGCGCCAGCGGCCGGATGGCGCCGGCATAGACCTTGATGTCAGGCCGGCCGGCCAGCTCGCAGATCTTGCGTGCATTCTTTTCGGTGAGTCTCAGCGGCACGTTGCCGGCGACGGCGGTCATGCCGACGATCTCCAGCTCGGCGCTGCCGAGCGCCAGCAATATGGCGACGGCATCATCCTGGCCGGGATCCGTGTCGATGATGATCTTGCGAGATTGGGGCATTTCAATTCCTTGTTTAGGGAGTCTTTTTGGGCGGGGCTTTTGACGGCTTGAACTCGACCGCCGGGCGGACCATATCAAGACCATCGGGAAAAATGCCATCCGGGTTTTTCCGCTTTATGTCGCTCTTGAGAGGACAGTGTAACATGAGTCGAATGACGCCTTTTTCCAGCCCGCTTCTCCTGGGTTTCGACGCCATGGAAAAGACCCTGGAGCGTCTGGCGAAGTCAGGTGACAGCTACCCTCCCTACAACATCGAGCGCCTCAGCGGTGCCGACGGCAAGGCCGAAAGGCTGCGTATCACACTCGCTGTCGCCGGTTTCGCCGAAAACGATCTCGATGTGACCACGGAGGAGAACCAGTTGGTCGTGCGCGGCCGTCAGAACGATGACACCGAGCGCGAATTTCTGCACCGCGGCATTGCCGCGCGCCAGTTCCAGCGCTGTTTCGTGCTGGCCGACGGCATGCGGGTGATCGCGGCTGAGCTGAAGAACGGTCTTTTGTCGATCGATCTCGATCGGCCCGAGTCCGAACGGCTGGTACGGAAAATAAACATATCGGTGAAAGACTGATTTTTACCGATTGCTCTCATGCGAGGCGGCCTTGAACGGGGTCCTCGCAGCACGGAGGCTTAAATGACCAGAACTGACGAAAATCTTATCATGACCAGCGGCGAGTTCGCCCATCTCGGCGAAGGCTCGGTCGCCTATCTCAGGAAAATCTCGAGCGACGATCTGCGCGGCCGTTTCCCGGGCCTCGGCGAAATCGCGCCCGGGCTGGAACTGTGGGCCCTGTTTGCCGCCAACGGCCAGCCGATCCTGCTTTCCGACGCTCGCGAGCGGGCGCTGGCCGGCGCCCTGGAAAACGACCTGACCCCCGTCGCGATCCACTAAGTCGCGATCCACTAACAAGACGGCGCAGCGATCTGGTTAGAACGGACAGGGCCGCTCGCGGCGGCCCTTTAACCGAACTGATCGAAAAAACTCAGGCCGCGTGCGAGGCTTGTGTATCCGATAAAAGCGCATGGATCGCGGCGGCGTCGCGGGTGCCCCTGATCTTGGCCACCGTGTCGGCGTCGCGCAGCACCCGCGCAATGCGCGACAGCGCCTTGAGATGGTCGGCGCCGGCGCCTTCGGGCGCCAAAAGCAGGAACACCAGATCGACCGGCTGGTCGTCCAGCGCCTCGAAATCGACCGGCGTCTCCAGCCGGGCGAAAACCCCGGCGATCCGCTTCACCCCGGCCAGCTTGCCATGCGGAATGGCAATGCCGTTGCCGACACCGGTCGAGCCCAGCCGTTCACGCTGCAGGATGGTGTCGAACACCTCCCGTTCCGGAATGCCGGCAATCGCCGCCGCCCTTTCGGACAGCATTTGCAGCAGTTGCTTCTTGGAGTTCGCCTTCAACGCCGGCAAGATTGCCGGAACGTTGATAAGATCGCTCAGGTCCATACTTGAAATCCCTTGTTCGCCTGCCGTCGCCAGCCCTCACTCTCGCGTGCGGCTGGTGCCTTATCCCAGTGCGGCCTTGGCCGTCAGCCCAGTGCGGCCTTGGCCGTTAGCCCTGCGCGACCTTGGTCGTAGACGGGTCGATCCAGCCGATGTTTCCGTCCGGCCGACGATAGACGATATTGAGATGCTCGTTTCCGGCGTTGCGGAAGACGAGGACCGGGCTGTCCTTGGTGTCGAGTTCGATCACGGCTGACGCCACCGACATGGTCCGCAGCGTCATGGTTGATTCGGCGACGATGGCTGGCGCGAAATTCTCCGGCATTTCCTCGTCATCGTCGGCAAGCGGCGCCATCACCGTATAGGCGACGTCGGTGGGTTCGCCATTGGCGTTGCCTGAATTATGCGACTTCAGCCGACGCTTGTAGCGGCGAAGGCGGGTCTCGAGGCGATCCGCCGCCGCCTCGAAAGCGAGCGTCGGGTCCTGCGCTTCACCGGTCGCCTGCAGCGAAGCGCCGGAATCCAGCCGGATCATGCAATCGGCCGTGTAGCGCGATCCCGATTTGACGACTACAATTTGCCCAGAAAAGCCCCGATCGAAATATTTCCCGATCACCTCTCCGACACGGTCGTTGATGCGCGTACGGAACGCATCGCCGATATCCATGTGTTTTCCTGATATGCGCAGCGTCATCTGAATACTGACCTTCCTTGCTCAGGCTTCAAACTGTCCCGAGTTTATACCCGTGGTCTGAGCGCACAAGCTTTGCGGCGTCACTTGCGCCGATTTTAAATCCGAACTTTTCCGATTGATCACAAGCCGCCTTCTTGACCGTCCCGTGGCCAACGTCGTGACGGACCATCCGCATGCGGGCAGTAGCCCGTCCCATGCGGGCGGGCTTCTAGCCACTTCATTGCGGCTTGTCAATGAAGTGCGAAAGCTGTCGAAAATTCAGTCAGAGATCAGCGTCCGGCGCTGGCCAAAGCGCGTTTTTCACGCCGCCGCTGCACCGACGAGGGAATATTCATGCCCTCCCGATACTTGGCGACCGTGCGCCTGGCGATATCGACGCCGCTTTCCCGCAACATATCCACAATCGCGTCGTCGGAAAGCACGTCGGTAGGTTTCTCCTCGTCGATCAACTGCTTGATGCGGTCGCGCACCGCTTCAGACGAATGCGCGTCACCGCCACCCGACGAAGCGATCGAGGCGGTGAAGAAATAGCGCAGTTCGAACACGCCGCGCGGCGTCAGCATGTATTTGTTGGCGGTGACCCGGCTGACGGTCGATTCGTGCATGCCGATGGCGTCGGCCACCGTGCGCAGGTTGAGCGGCCTCAGGTGACGCACGCCATGGACGAGGAAGGCGTCCTGCTGGCGCACGATTTCTGAGGCAACCTTGAGGATAGTCTTCGCCCGCTGATCGAGGCTGCGCGTCAGCCAATTGGCGTTTTGCAGGCACTCCGCCAGGAAGTCCTTTTCCGTCTGATTTTTCGCATGCGGCGAAACCCGAGCGAAATAGATATGGTCGACCAGCACGCGCGGCAGCGTTTCGGGGTTGAGTTCGATCACCCAGCTCCCGTCATTGGCCGCACGCACTTCGACATCGGCGATGATCGCGTCGCTGGCGCCGCCCGAAAACGCCATCCCCGGGCGCGGATCGAGCGCACGTATCTCGGCCAGCATGTCGAGCAGATCCTCCTCATCGACCCCACAAATCCGTTTCAGGGTCTGGAAATCGCGCCGGGCCAGGAGTTCGAGATTGGCAATCAAAGCCTTCATCGCAGGGTCGAGACGGTCGCGGACGGCAAGCTGCAGCGACAGGCATTCGGCAAGGTCGCGGGCAAAGAGGCCGGTGGGCTCGAATGTCTGGCAGACCGCGAGCGCATTTGCCACCGCCGCTCTGTCGGTGCCGAGACGGGTGGCGATCTCAGCCATGTCGGCGCGCATGTAGCCGGCCTCGTCGAGGCCATCGGCCAGTTCGCTGGCGATCAGGCGTGCTGCCGGGTCGGCGAAGGCAAGCGCGACCTGCTCGGCGACATGCTCGCGCAGCGTGATGGCTCCGGCCGCCATGTCTCCGACGTCAAAACCGTCGGAAGAGGATGCGGAACCGTTGCCGGATGCCGATTTCCACTGGGCCGTCAGGTCGGGACCGAGCCGCTCGCTGGTACCGGGGTCGTCTGGAAACAGGTTTTCCAGCGAAGTATCGAGCTTTTCCGAGATCGCCTCGGCGCTCCACGCCGTTTCCTTCTCGAACCAGTCGCCGGCGGTGGCCGTTTCCGGTGCGGCATCGATCTTCTGCGCCTGGTCGCTGACGGCATCGTCTTGCGGCTCGGCGCGCTCGAGCAAAGGATTGCGCTCGATCTCGTCGTCGATGAAGCGTTCCAGCTCGATGTGGGTGAACTGCAGCAGCCGTATCGACTGCATGAGTTGCGGCGTCATCACCAGCGACTGGGACTGTCGTAGCTGTAGTTTTGCCGCCAACGCCATGGTTCGGTTTCAAACGCCCTGTCTACGCATCCGGACTGCCGGAAGGAGTTCGGCATAGAAACTGGCCCGGCTTTTGCTTGTCAAGGCGACGGCGATCAAAACTCGCCTGTCCGTGCGTATTCCGACGAGAAATCGAAGAAAAAGCTCTGTCTCGCGTCAAAAACCGCGTCTGGACAGAAATTTTCACGCTTAATGCATGTCGCACAAAAGTGTGCAGCGGTTTTGCGATGACGACATGCCAAACAACAACCTAAAGCGCGTCGCGTGAGGTCAAACGCGATGCGCTTTAGAGTGTAAACCCCTCACCGAGATAAAGCCGCCGCACATCCGGGTTTGCGACCACTTCGTCGGCCCGGCCATGGGTCAACACCTGGCCGGCATGGATGATGTAGGCGCGGTCGATCAGGCCGAGCGTCTCGCGGACATTGTGATCGGTGATGAGCACGCCGATGCCGCGCGCCGTCAGATGGCGCACGAGTTGCTGGATGTCGGCGACGGCGATCGGATCGATGCCGGCGAAAGGCTCGTCGAGCAGCATGTATGCGGGGCGGGTCGCCAGGGCGCGCGCGATTTCAAGGCGCCGCCGCTCGCCGCCGGAAAGCGACAGCGACGGGGCCTTGCGCAGATGGCTGATGTGAAACTCCTCGAGCAGTTCGTCGAGAATACGTTCGCGTTCCTTGCGGCTCTTCTCGACCACTTCGAGCACGGCACGGATGTTTTGCTCGACGCTCAAGCCGCGAAAGATCGACGCCTCCTGCGGAAGGTAGCCGATGCCAAGGCGGGCGCGGCGGTACATAGGCATAGAGGTGACATCGAAGCCGTCGATTTCGATCGTGCCTTCGTCGACCGGCACCAGGCCGGTGACCATGTAGAAGCAGGTGGTCTTGCCGGCGCCGTTGGGACCGAGCAGCCCGACCGCCTCACCGGCGCGCACGCCGATCGTCACGCCGCTGACCACCTTGCGGCCCTTGTAGCTCTTGGTCAGCCCTTTGGCGATCAGGGTTCCCTTGAATTTTACCTGATCGAGGCTAATCGCGGCCGGTGCCGCAAGTTTGCTGGCGGCGCGTCCTGGAAGACGCGCCAACAGCGATGCTACGTCGACCATCAGGGGTTCGCCGCTCCCGACTTCGGCGGCGTGATCGACATCATGACGCGTCCACCGCCGCAGGGGTCGACCTGGGCCAGACCGCTCTTCATCTGCACGGTCAGCTTGCAGCCGACCAGTACATTGTCGCCTTGCGAGAGCACGACTTTGCTGCCTGAAAGCACCAGCACTTCCGTCTTCATGTCGAAGGTGCCGCTGTCGCCCGTGGCGACCTGGTCGTCCGATTTGATATAGACCTTGTTGGCGACCTCCAGACGGTCGATGTCGGCCGAGCCGGTCATCGCGGCACCCGAGGCCTGCTCACCCTTGGCGGCAGCGTCCGGGTCCTTGACGTAATAGACCGTCATCTTGCCGGCCTTGAGCAAGGTCGGACCCTGGACGACGTTTACATTGCCGGTGAACACGGCGACGCTGTCCGCCTGGCGGACCTCGAGCTTGTCGCTTTCGATCTGGATGGGCTTGTCGCCGGACAGTTTGAGGCCCGACAGCTGGCTGGTGGTCCTGGACTGCGCCAGAGCCGGCGCCGCCCCCAAAGCCAGCCCCAAAGCCAGCCCCAGGGCGGCCAGCCCTACGGCCGGCAACGCCGAAGCCGCGGCCACGAGCCGTGTCGAACTACTGAACCGCATTGGATTCTCCGCTCATTGCCTCTGCCGCCTTCAAGCTGGCGGGATCGATGTTGACACGCACTCTGTTCTCGAAGACCACGATCTTGCCGTTGTCCTGGACGAACATCGAATCCGCGGTAATCCGCGACCCGCCACGGCTGACGTCGACCGGATCGTTCGTCTTCATAGTGCCTTTGCCCATGTCGAGAAAGACCGATTTGAACTTTGCCGCCAGGCCATCTGTGGTGGTTATGGTGACATCGCTGGTCAGGCTCATCGTGTTGCCATCGCGATTGAAGCTACCGTGCGGGGCATTGATGGCCGCCACATTGTCGGTTGATATCGGCAGCTTGGCGTCGATGCCTTCCAGATTGATGATACCTTGCTGGCTCACGTCCTGTATGGCGCGCAAAGCCGTCATGGAATAGGGCAGTTTCTGCTTGGTGAACCCGTTGAGCTTGGGGTGGGCCATCACCAGCTTGCCGTTGGCGAACGCGCTGGCGTCGGCCTGGACCTGGATTGAGCCAGGTGCCACGAGATAGGAATAGACCGGGACGGCGACCGCGATCGCGGCAGCGGCCAGCGGCACCGCCAGCTTCAAGATACGCACGCGGCGCGAATGGCGCTGGGCGATGCCGAAGGCGTCGACTCGCGCCGGGCCTACGTCCGGGGAAGCCAACTCCGTCTCGGTGTTGGTCGGTTCGATCGGTCGCGCTAACATAACTGCTTTCTTCTAAACCCCTGCCGCCAAGCACCCCTATAGGTGGGATGCCGGCGCCCTCAAGCAAGCACAAGCGGAGGAAAACCGCAAAAGTGTGACGGTTGCTGTTGCACAAACGAAAATGAAACCGGCACAACTTGCACGTCATACCAGATACGGGCGGACAGCGTTAGGGGCTGTGGATTGGTCTTTTATGTTCTCTCGAAACGCCGGCTCGCCAGCGTCGAGAGCTTGTCTTTGGCGCAAGCTCGTCAGGAATCGGTAGCCGGGCGCGGGCGGTTGCTTTAAAAGCATCTGCTCCCCACCGACTATGAGGCTGACCATGGTACTGAGAGCCGACGACCTGATCGACCGCCGCCGCTTGCGTCGCAAGCTGACATTCTGGCGCGTTGCAGCGCTTGTCGTCGCAGCAGCCGGGCTGATTGCCTTTTCGACCTGGATTTACGGCGATGACTTCACTGGCGCGGCGGTCGACCATATCGCCAAGGTCAAGATCGAGGGCACCATCACCGAAGACGAAGACCTGATCAAGCAGCTGGACGCCATCCGTCAATCCTCCAGGGTGAAAGCTGTGATCCTGGCGATCGATTCACCTGGCGGCACCACCGTCGGCGGCGAATCGATCTACGAGGCAGTGCGCGAGCTGGCCGCCGAGAAGCCGGTGGTGGCCCAGGTCGGCACGCTGGCCGCATCGGCGGGCTATATGATCGCCACCGCGACCGATCATATCGTCGCGCGCAAATCGTCGATTGTCGGCTCGATAGGCGTGCTGATCCAGTATCCGGACGTCAGCGGCCTTATGAACAAACTCGGCGTCAAGCTCGAGGAAGTGAAATCGTCGCCGTTGAAAGCTTCGCCGTCGCCTTTCAAGCCGACCAATGACGACGAGCGCACCATGGTCCGCAAGCTCATTCTCGACAGCTACGACTGGTTCGTCGGCATCGTCGCCGAACGCCGCAAGATGACCAAACCGGAGGCGCTGGCGCTGGCGGACGGATCGATCTTCACCGGCCGGCAGGCCGTTGCCAACAAATTGGTCGACGCGGTCGGCGGCGAGACCGAAGCGATCGACTGGCTCGCAACCAAGGGCATCGACGCCAAGCTCAAGGTGGTGGAGTGGAAGGACGCGGAAAGCGGCGGCTTCCTGTTCTCGAAGGCGATGGCACGAACCATCGGCAGTGCGCTCGGCCTGCCCGACTATGGCGGCGACATCATTCACGAACTTGGTGCCGATCGCTTGTTTCTTGACGGTCTGGTTTCCGTCTGGCACCCTTGAGACGAGTGAAAAAGCAAATAAAATCATCCTCATAATTTGACCGCAGTGTTTTCACGGGGAGCCTTCTCATGATCAAATCCGAACTTGTGCAGATCATCGCCACACGCAACCCGCACCTTTTCCTGCGTGACGTTGAAAACATTGTCGGCGCGATTTTCGACGAGATCACCGACGCGCTTGCCGAAGGCAACCGGGTCGAACTGCGCGGTTTCGGCGCTTTCTCGGTGAAAAACCGCCCCGCCCGCACCGGCCGCAATCCGCGTACCGGCGAATCCGTCGAGGTCGAGGAGAAATGGGTGCCGTCCTTCAAGACCGGCAAGGAATTGCGTGAAAGGCTGAACAGCGGCAAATAAGCGCCGCGCGGGCTCATGCGCCATGCCGGCCTTTTCAGGAGGCCCGGCCTTTGGTAGAGCCCGCCTTCGACAGGAAATTCTATGTTCAATCGTTTCATGCTCATCGTGGTCTTCGTGCCGCTGGCCGTCATTCTGATTGCGCTGGCGGTCGCCAACCGCGATCCGGTTGCCTTCACCCTGGACCCATTCAACCCCGGCAATCCGGCGCTGACGATGACGCTGCCGCTTTTCATCTTCCTGTTCCTGGCCCTCGCCATCGGCATGATCGTCGGCAGCCTGGCGACCTGGATCAAGCAGGGCCGCTATCGCAAGCTGGCGCGCCAGCGCGGCGTCGAGGCCGAGAACTTGCGCCAGGCGGTCAGCCGGGCACCGGCCGCGCAACAAGGCCCCTCCTTGCCGAAGCCGACGGGCTGAGCCGGAACCGCCGCGCGTCCTTTTTGGGCGCGCAAAGGACGCTGTACCATTTTTGATTGCGCATGATCTTTGCAGAAAATCGCTTCTGATTTCGCGGTCATGCGTCAGGCGTATTTCTCTCGACGGAGTTTCTTATGCTGAGCATTTCGGCGGCCGAGGTCGATCAGGCGCTGACCTTTCCCGGCCTGGTCGAAACGCTGCGCGCGGCTTTTCGCGATGGCGCGGTACAGCCGGTCAGGCACCACCATACGGTCGAACGGCCCGACGGCGCGGCCTCGACCCTGCTCCTGATGCCGGCCTGGACCGACTTCAAAGCCGCCGGCTCGTCGGCAGGCGGCCATATCGGCGTCAAGATCGTCACCGTGTCGCCCGACAACAACGCCGTGGGCAAACCCGCTGTGATGGGGCTTTACCTCCTGCTCGACGGTGCGACCGGCGAGCCTGAAGCCATGATCGACGGCCAGCGGCTGACGCAGTGGCGCACGGCCTGCGCCTCGGCGCTGGCAGCCTCCTATCTGGCCCGCGAGGACGCTTCGCG
The DNA here is from genome assembly GCF_055811235.1 of Mesorhizobium sp. WSM4810. NCBI lineage: Bacteria > Pseudomonadati > Pseudomonadota > Alphaproteobacteria > Hyphomicrobiales > Phyllobacteriaceae > Mesorhizobium > Mesorhizobium sp. WSM4810. Next base: position 87,262 of record NZ_JBVVQV010000008.1, read on the forward strand.
GCTGCTGGTGGTCGGCGCCGGCGCGCTGTCGCCGTTCCTCGCCAGGGCGCATTGCGCGGTGCGGCCGATCACCGTCATCCGCATCTGGAACCGCACGCCCGCCAATGCAGAAAAGGTTGCGGCGGAATTGCGCGCCGAGGGCTTTGCGGCCACCGCCGCGAGCGATCTCGACGCCGAACTCGGCCAGGCCGACATCGTTTCGTCGGCGACGATCACGACCACGCCGCTGATCAAGGGCGCGCTGTTGAAGCCGGGGACCCATGTCGATCTGGTCGGCGGCTTCACGCCGGCCATGCGCGAAAGCGACGACGATGCGATTGCGCGCGCCCGCGTCTACGTCGACACCCGGGCCGGCGCCACCAAGGAAGCGGGCGACATCGTCCAGCCGCTGGCCTCGGGCGTGCTGGAGGCGCAAGCCATCGTCGCCGACCTGCATGAATTGGCACGCGACCAGAAGAAGGGCCGGCAGAGCCCCGGTGAGATCACGCTGTTCAAATCGGTCGGCGCAGCCCTCGAAGACCTCGCCGCCGGCATTGCGGTGTACAAGGCGATGGGGAAGTTAGGGGAGTAGGGGGAGTCGTACCATTGGATCGGCTTCGTGCAAGCCATCTTTCCCTATTCACTTACTGCTTTATGCCCTACTCCCCTACTCCCTTACTCCCTTCCGACGGGGAACGTCTCCGGCGTCACCCCGTTGTTCGGGCGTTATGGAGATACGCGGGTTCCTGTTGTTCTGGTCCATCTTGGCCGCCGTTGTCGCGGCGCTCAGCCTTGGACCATCCTTCGCCCATGTCCTGGAATCGGCTCCTCGGCTGACGAAGTGGTCGCCTTCTCTCTGGCGCGAGGCCACTGTCTTCAACGCCCAGTTCCAGCTGTTTGCCGTCATTGGCGCGCCACTGGACCTGGCCGCGATCGGCTGTCCGGGACTGCTCGCTTGGATGCTGCGCAATGACCGACCGGCGTTCTGGTACGCGTTGGCCGCTGCCGTACTCTATGCGGTGTCTCTTGCGATGTGGTTTGCTCTCGTCAAGCCGGCGAACGATATTCTGGCCACCTGGGTGCCTGGGCCGATTCCGGAGAATTTCGAAGCGATCCGGCTGCGTTGGGAAACCGGCCATATGATCGTCGCCGGCTTCAAGGCCGTCGGCTTCGTATCGCTGGTTGCCGCCCTGCTATTCATCAAGCGCGGCTGACCGTTTCGCGAATGTCCAGCGACTGCGTTTATTGCGCCGGTGAATGTGCTGTGGCAGAAGCGGGCCACGTCGCCCAGGAGATGCTCTTCTTGAAACCTTTTCGCGACAAACGCCGCGACAGCCGCTCGCATCAGCTCGCAAAGGGCGGGGCGGAACCGCGCGGAAGCGGCACAGCATCGCACCGCACCGAGCCGATAGCCGCGCCGCGCGTCCTTTCCCGCCGCGACGGCGCCCTGCCCGCCGAACACCTGCCGCTGATCCTCGAAGTCGCGCCCAACGCCGACTACGCGTTGCTCGACAGCGGTGCCGGACAGAAGCTCGAGCAGTACGGCCCCTATCGCATCGTTCGGCCTGAAGGCCAGGCGATCTGGCAAAAAGCGTTGCCGACCAAGGACTGGGACCGCGCCGACGCCATTTTCACCGGCGACACCGACGAGGAAGGCATCGGCCGCTGGCGTTTCCCCAGGACGCCGTTCGGCGAAACCTGGCCAATGAAGCATGACGGCATCGATTATCTCGGCCGCTTCACCTCGTTTCGCCATGTCGGCGTGTTCCCCGAGCAGGCCTCGCACTGGGATCACATGGCCGGGCTGATCGCGGCGGCAAAGCGGCCGGTCAAAGTGCTGAATCTGTTCGGCTATACCGGCCTTGCCTCGCTGGTGGCGGCGCGCGCCGGCGCCGAGGTCACCCATGTCGATGCTTCCAAGAAGGCGATCGGCTGGGCCAGGGAGAACCAGGAGATGGCGGGCCTGTCGCAAAAGCCGATCCGTTGGATCGTCGACGACGCCCTAAAATTCGCCGAGCGCGAGGAGCGCCGTGGCAGCCGTTACGACATCGTCCTGTTCGATCCGCCCGCCTATGGCCGTGGCCCTAGGGGCGAGGTCTGGCAATTGTTCGAGGATCTGCCTGCTCTGACCGACCTCTGCCGCTCGGTCCTGACGCCGAAGCCGCTCGCTGTCGTGCTGACCGCCTATTCGATCCGCGCTTCCTTCTTCGCCATCCATGCCTTGATGCGCGACACTTTTGCCGGCATGGGCGGCACGGTCGAATCCGGCGAACTGATTATCCGCGAGAAATCCGCCGGCCGGGCGCTGTCCACCTCGCTGTTTTCGCGCTGGGTGGCCTGAATGAGCGAGCGGCACGCCGGCGCGCCAGGGCAGGTGAAGGAAGTCACCAGCCTTGCCAATCCGTTGATCAAGGACATCAAGGCGCTCTCGCTGAAGAAATACCGCGACCAGCAGAACGCATTCATGGCCGAGGGGCTGAAGCTGGTCATCGACGCGCTCGACCTCGGGTGGTCGATCCGGACGCTGGTCTTCGCCAAAGCCGGACGCGGCAACGCGGCGGTCGAAAAGGTCGCGGCACGCACGGTTGCCGCCGGCGGCACCGTGCTCGAAGTTTCGGAAAAAGTGCTCGTCGCCATCACCCGCCGCGACAACCCGCAAATGGTGGTCGGCGTCTTTTCGCAAAAGTTCCTGCCGCTGAAGGACATCCGCGCTCAAGACGGCGATGTCTGGGTGGCGCTGGACCGCGTGCGCGATCCCGGCAATCTCGGTACCGTCATCCGCACCGTCGATGCCGTTGGCGCCAAGGGCATCATCCTGGTCGGCGAGACCACCGATCCTTTTTCCGTCGAGACCGTGCGCGCCACGATGGGTTCGATCTTCGCCGTGCCGGTCGCCAAGGCGACGCCGGAAGCCTTCCTTGCGTGGCGAAAAAGCTTTCCTGGCCTGGTTGCCGGCACACATCTGAAGGGTGCGGTCGATTACCGTTCGGTCGACTTTTCCAAAGGCCCGGTGCTGCTGATGATGGGCAACGAACAGCAGGGCCTGCCCGAAAGCCTGGCCGAAAGCTGCGACAGATTGCTGCGGATTCCACAGTCCGGTCGGGCCGATTCGCTCAATCTCGCGGTGGCCACCGGCATCATGCTGTTCGAGATCCGGCGCGGCGCGCTGAAACTTGCCCCGGAGGGCGCCTGACCGTGACATCCCGAATGGTGAAATCCCCAACGGCAAAATCCTGGTTGCCCTACGTCGTGCTGGTCGCCGCCGCGGTGACGCTCGACCAGTGGGTGAAATATCTGGTCGAGACCGGCCTCCCTTTTCAGGAAAAGGTCGATCTTGTCCCGTTCCTGGCATTGTATCGCACCTACAACACCGGCATCGCCTTCTCGATGTTTTCGTCCTTCGGTGACACCGGCCTGGTGGTCATCGCCGCTTTCGTCGTCGCTTTCGTGCTCTATCTCGCGGCCCGAACTCCGCCCGGCCACGTGCTTACGCGCATCGGCTTTGCGCTGATCGTCGGCGGCGCGCTCGGCAATCTGTTCGACCGCGTTACCTATGGTCACGTGATCGACTACATCCTGTTTCACACCCCAATATGGTCCTTCGCCATCTTCAACCTCGCCGACGCCTTCATCGCGGTCGGCGCGGTGGTGGTCGTCCTCGACGAACTCATTGGTTGGCGGCGTGAGGCCAAGCCCTCAAGCGATTGACCTGGCCTTCTGCCGCCATACAGTGTCCCATTCAAGAAGCCCGAGGAGAAGACATGCCCGAAACCTTCAAAGCCATCCTCGTTTCGCGCGACGCCGAGAAGAAGCAGTCGGTCGCGATCACCGACCTTACCGAAGCCGACCTAATGGAAGGCGACGTCACCGTCGCCGTCGAGGCGACGACGGTGAACTACAAGGACGGCCTCGCCATATCCGGCAAGGCGCCGGTGATCCGCCGCTGGCCGCTGGTGCCGGGCATTGATTTCGCCGGCACCGTGATCTCGTCCTCCCATGCCGACTGGCGCACGGGGGACAAGGTCATATTGAACGGCTGGGGCGTCGGCGAGACGCATTTTGGCGCCTATGCCGAGCGCGCCCGTGTCAGGGGCGACTGGCTGGTGCCGCTGCCCCAGGGCATGAGCCCGCATGATGCGATGGCGGTCGGCACGGCAGGTTACACAGCCATGCTTTGCGTTATCGCGCTGGAACGGCACGGCATCGTGCCGGAACGCGGCCCCGTCGTGGTGACGGGCGCGGCCGGCGGCGTCGGCTCGGTCGCGGTTTCGATTCTGTCCAGCCTCGGCTATCACGTCACCGCCTCGACCGGCCGCAGCGCTGAAAGTCCATACCTGACCGACCTGGGTGCTTCGGAAGTGATTTCGCGCGACGAGCTTGCCCAGCCGGCAAAGCCGCTCGCCAAGGAACGCTGGGCCGGCGGCGTCGACGCGGTCGGCAGTCACACCCTGGCCAACGTCCTTTCGATGACCTCCTATGGCGGCGCCGTCGCCGCCTGCGGCCTGGCCGGCGGCATGGATCTGCCGACGAGCGTCGCCCCGTTCATCCTGCGCGGCGTTTGTCTGCTCGGCATCGATTCGGTGATGGCGCCAAAAACGGTCCGCATGGAGGCGTGGCGCCGCATCGGCACGGACCTCGACCTCCAGAAGCTCGCCAAACTGTCCACGACCGTTGGCTTCGATGGCATCATCGACGCCGCGCACGATATCGTCGAGGGCAAGGTCCGCGGTCGCGTGGTGGTGGACATGTGAGCTCTTCCTTCTCCGGTTTTTAATGCATGTCGAGCAAAAGTATGACCCAGGGTGTGCAGCGGTGAAGCGCCTCGCATGAGGCCGGCCAAACGCGACGCGCTTCAGGAGCGGAGAGGCAAAAACCGCGCGACCGCTAAAATTCGAACGATCCGCGGCAATTTTCCATAATCTCTGTCTGGCAAGGGTTTCCGCATGGTCACGGAATCCGGCATCAGAGAAACAGAGAGCGCCGAAAGCGTCGACGGGATCGGCCCGGAGGCGCCAAGCCGGCAGCATATCGCGGCGCCGCCACTGGCGCCTGAATTGCCCGCCGCCAATCGCGAAGGCCTGCCGTTCCTGATGCTCGTCGCCATCGTCGTGCTGGCGGGCCTGTCGCATCTGACCGGCGCGCCGATCTTCATCACCGTCGGGCTTTTGTCGACTGGCATGGCAGGCCTTGCCGTGCATCTGCGTGCCAGGCGCACGGCGCGCCGCACGGTTGCGCTGCTTGGCGAGACCGCAGCGCGCAGCCGCGCCGAGGTTGAGAGCCTGGCCGACCGCGTGTGGGAGATGCAGGAGAGCGAGGAACGCTTTCGCGGGTTGATCGACGCGCTTGGCGATCTCGTCGTCCATCGCGACCGTGACGGCCACATCGTCTATGCCAACAAGGTTTTCGCCGAGCTTGTCGGAGCCGACCAGCGCGACCTTGCCGGCAAGGCCCTGGCCGACCTCGGCATCGACGTCGGCATCGTTCCCGATGCCGCTTTTTCCGATCATGAATGCCTGAGCTCCACCGACGTCGCCATTAGAACACCGAGCGGCCCGCGCTGGTTCTCATGGATCGAACTGTCCGTGCGCGACAAGGAGAGCGGTGCTGTCTCGCATCGCGCCATCGCCCGCGACATTACCGCCCGCAAGCACGCCGAAACGTCGCTGATCACCGCCCGCGAGCGAGCCGAATATGCAAGCCAGGCCAAATCGCGCTTCCTCGCCACCGTCAGCCACGAGATCCGCACGCCGATGAACGGCATCATGGGCATGGCCAAGCTGCTGGCGGACACCGGGCTCTCGCCGCAACAACGGACCTATGTCGGCGCCATCTCGACCTCGGCCAGCGCGCTGCTGGCGCTGATCGAGGACCTGCTCGACTATTCCAAGATCGAGGCCGGCCGCTTCGATCCCGAACCGCAGCCAATGTCGGTGCGCGAGATCGCCGACAACATCGTAGAACTCCTGGCGGCGCGTGCCTTCGCCAAGAACATCGGCCTTGGCTGCCATGTCGAACCCGACGTGCCGCAGATGATATCAGCCGATCCTGGAAGAGTCAGGCAGGTGCTGCTCAACCTCATCGGCAACGCCATCAAGTTCACCGACAGCGGCGGCGTGTTGGTGAGCATCGCTCGTGCCCGCACCGAAACCACCGACCGCATATGCTTCACCGTCACCGACACCGGTCCCGGCCTGCACGAGGACGACCTGGAGCGCATCTTCGAGGAATTCGAACAGGCTGACGGCACGTCGACTCGCGCGCATGGCGGCGCCGGGCTCGGTCTTGCCATCTCCAGGCGCCTGGTGATCGCCATGGGCGGCACGATCTCGGTGTCGAGCCAGCTCGGCCAGGGTTCGGAATTCGTCTTCGAAATCCCTGCAATATCGGCCACCGAGCCGCCGCAGAGCCGTCGGGATGCGCTGTCAGGGCGGCGCGCCGTGATCCTGTCGAAGAACGCCATCGAGGCCGACGCCATCGCCCGCACCATCCGCGCCAATGGCGGCAAGGTCGATCTGGCCACCACCGCCGCCCAGGCAGCGTCCTTCGCCGAAGGCTGCGACGCGCTTTTGGTCGATGCGGCCATGGAGGAAGGCGACGGCAGGTTGCTCAAGCGCCTTCGCCAGAGCGGCTTTGCCGATTGCGAGGCGATCACACTGATCGCGCCAACCGACCGCGGCATGCTGGGCGAGTTCCGCGCCAGCGGCTACGCCACCTTTCTGGCAAGGCCGGTGCGTGGCGAAACGTTGCTTCGCGTGCTTTTGACCAGCAGCGTGCCTGCCCTCACCCAGCCGCAGCCGGAAAAGCGCGGCGCACCAACCGCCCGCGCCATTGGCGGCCGGCGGCGGGGCCTGTCCGTGCTGATCGCCGAGGATAACGACATCAACGCCATGCTTGCCCGTGCCACGCTGCTAAAGGCCGGGCATCGCGTGAAACTGGTCGGCAACGGCAAGGCCGCCGTCGAGGCCATCACCGGCACCGACCACAAGTACCGCTTCGACGTGGTGCTGATGGACCTGCACATGCCTGTCATGGACGGGCTGGACGCGATCGCCGCCATCCGCCGGCACGAGGAGGAAACCGCCGTGTCGCCGGTTCCGATCATGGTGCTGTCGGCGGACAGTCAGGAAACGACCCGCCACGCAGTGCTCGCCCATGGCGCCAGCGGCTTCGTCACCAAGCCGCTCGACCCCGACGCGCTTGTCCATGCGGTCGAGGGTCACGTGGCCGCTTGATCCGCCGGCTGACCTTGCCTGGCTTACCTGCAGAACATAGCCGGTTGAAGGGTTGCCCAGCCGACGAAGTATTGCCGGCAGGGTCGTATCACGGTACTGTCACAATCCTGTTGCACCTACGCCGTATCCCCGTGCCAAGAGGGATGGCTCGAAGGAGAATCACTCGTGCATACAGTTATGCCGGAATGTGACGCTCGGCCGAACGCCAGGGGTGCTTTGCTCACCGGGCGCAACGTCGATGCTGTCATAAAAGGCGAAGCGCTTGGCCGTATCGGCAACCTCGAAGTGCGGCTCGCACGCAACGAGGCCGAGATCGCCGCCGCGCAGGAAGTGCGCTACCGGGTGTTCTATGACGAGCTCGGCGCCAAGAAAACCCTGTTTCAGGTGCAGGACCGCCGCGACGCCGACCATTTTGATCCGCTCTGTGATCATCTGCTGGTCTTCGACACCTCGCTGTCCGGTCCCGAGCATCGCCGCATTGTCGGCACCTACCGCCTGTTGCGGCAGGAGATCGCGGCAGCGGCCGGCGGCTTCTATTCCGAGGGCGAGTTTGAGCTGACCAATCTTATCGCCCGCCATCCCGGCCAGCGTTTCCTCGAGCTCGGCCGCTCCTGCGTCTTGCCGGAATACCGCTCGAAGCGCACCATCGAGGCGCTCTGGCAAGGTATCTGGGCCTATATCAACCACTATGGGATCGGCGTGATGACCGGTTGCGCCTCGTTCCCCGGCACCGTGCCGGCGGCACACGCCGAAGCGCTGACCTATCTCGCCCATCACTGCCGGACGAATTCGGCCTGGGACGTGCGCGCCGTCGCCGGCCGCTACTGTTCCATGGATTTGATGCCGATCGAGGCGGTCAACGCCAAGGCCGCGATCGCGGCGATGCCACCGCTGGTCAAGGGCTATCTGCGCGTCGGCGCGCGCATCGGCGACGGCTGCGTCATCGACCGCGAATTCTCGACGGTCGACGTGTTCGTGGTGATGCCGGTCAAGGAGATCGGCGCCCGCTACGTCAGCTATTATGGCGGGGAAGCCCAGCGCTTCGCCGCCTGAGATTCCAATGAGTAGCGAATAGGGAGTAGCGAGTAGCGGGAGTTCCGCCAATTCGCTGCGGATCGTTGTCCCTATTCGCTACTCGCCCTCATTTCACGGAATATCTTCCGGCCGCCGGCCGGGCCGGCTCTTGTAGGACGGAAAGGCCCAGCCGAACTTAAGCGCGCCGCCACGCACGCAAAAAGCGGCTATGAAGCCCACCAGGCCCGAGGCGAGCGGCGGCAGTCCGGCGAGATCGCCTGTTGTAAACAGGATGGCGCCCGCAAGGGCGGCGGTGACATAGATTTCTGGTCTCAAGAGCACCGAAGCCTCACCGGCCAGCAGGTCGCGCAAGATCCCGCCGAACGTGGCGGTGAGCACGCCGGTAACAACGGACACGACCGGCGAGCCGGTGATGGCCAGGCCCTTGGCGGCACCCATCACCGAAAACGCGGCGAGGCCGACGGCGTCGAGCCAGAGCAGTAATTTCCAGCGGGATTCGAGACGGTGCGCCCCGAAAAAGACAAGCATCGCCACCACCGCGCAGATCAGCACATAGCCAGAGTTGGTAACCCAGAAGACCGGCAGATTGAGGATGACGTCACGAAACGTGCCACCGCCGATGCCGGTGACGCTGGCCAGGAACAGAAAGCCGATGATGTCGAGCTGCTTGCGCGAAGCGGCCAGCGCACCGGTCGCCGCGAAGACGGCGACACCGGCATAGTCGAGAAGCTCGATCGGGTTCAAGGGCATAGCGGAGTAGGAGAGCGGGTGAATAGGGATGTATGAATAGCACGAAGCCGTACGATTGGTACGGCTCCTTTACCCTACTGCCCCTACTGCTCCTACTGCCCTATTCCCTTAACTTACGCATCCTTCTCAGCTTGCTCATTCACCGGCCCTGGCTCGACCGGCGCTTCGCTTGCCACATGCTTGGGACCGCCCTTGGCAACGCCGACCATGGCCGGCCGCAACACCCGCTCACCGATCGAATAGCCTGGCTGCACGACCTGGACCACCGTGTTGGCCGGCACCTCCGGATTGGGCACCTCGAACATCGCCTGATGGAAATTCGGGTCGAATTTCTCGCCTTCCGGCTCGAGCTTCTTCACTCCGTGCCGCTCGAGCGCCGATAGCATGGCGCGCTCGGTGAGCTCGACGCCCTCGATCAGTGACTTCAAACCGGCATCACCTGACGCCTTGGACTCAGCCGGGATCGCATCCAGTGCGCGGCGCAGATTGTCCGATACCGACAGCATGTCACGGGCGAAATTGGCAACCGCATAGGCGCGTGCATCGTGCACGTCACGGGCGGTACGGCGGCGCAGATTCTCCATCTCGGCTGCGACGCGGAGCGCGCGGTCCTTCAACTCGTCGTTTTCCTTCAGCAGCCGCACAAGCGCTTCATAGTCGCCGTCGGCGCTGCCTTGCGTGTGTTCGGTGGCAGCCCCGGCCGTCTCGGCTTCATCGGGCGCGCGTTCGTCTTTTGCCTGGTCGCTCATCGCCGTTTCCCGTCATTTCAAATGATGTGGATTTTGTGCCCGATATCGAGGTTTGGCGGCCAAAAATCAAGGGGCAAGCGATACTGGACAGGCCGCTCGCGCTTTTGACGACGCATCATGGAGACCTTTCGATATTAATTCAAATTTTACTGTAACCACCGGCTTTGCTTGCCAAGATGCTGCGATAGGGGAACCATTCGTCTGCTGGAAGAGTTTCGAAACCGACACAGGATTTTGAGATGGCGACCCGCAACGACGGCGACCGTAAGAATGGCGCCCCCAACGATGACGAAAGACGTGAAAGGCTGGCGGCCGGCATCAGGCGCCAGTTCGGCACCGAGGCAACGATGCACTTTCTGCGCGCGTTGCCGGCGTTCCGGACGGAGAACGACATTCCCGATCGTTTCAGGGAATTGCTTGACCGCCTGGACGGCATCGAAAGCAGCGTAGCCGCCGCTGGCAACCGGCGATAGACAACACACACGCCTGTCGCTGCGCGCCATTGGCATGCCTTTTGCCGCAGCTTGCGCGTCGCGCGACAATTACCCGCAGTAACTTTGCGTGATGCCTGGCTTGCGGCGACGAAATGGTCCGTCTATGCTTCCTGATGAACATGATTTCCCCCGAAGCTGTAGCGAACAGCAAGCGTGCCTGGTTGAAGATCCTGGCGCGCTACAAGAAACCTGACAGGCGGCGCAGCGCCGTCGAACTTGCCATCACCCTCATCCCCTTTGCCACGCTGTGGGCACTGTCCTCGGCTGCCTATGCCTATGGCCATTGGTGGGGTCTGATCCTCATCCTTCCGGCCGCCGGCTTTCTGGTGCGGATCTTCATGATCCAGCACGATTGCGGCCACGGCTCGTTCTTCGCCAATCGCACCGCCGACGACTGGATCGGCCGCGGGCTGGGCATCCTGACCTTGACGCCTTACGATTGCTGGCGGCGTGCCCACGCAACCCATCACGCCAGCGCCGGCAATCTCGATGAGCGCGGCACGGGCGACATCAGGACGCTGACTGTCGCGGAATATCGGCAAATGTCCTGGCGGGGCCGCCTTGCCTATCGCCTCTACCGCCATCCGCTCGTCATGTTCGGCCTCGGCCCCATTTGGCTTTTCATCTTTGAACAGAGACTGCCAGTCGGCATGATGCGAGGCGGCCTCACGCCCTGGGTGTCGTCGATGGCCACCAACGCGGCCATCGCGGTCGCCGCCGCCGCCCTTGTCTGGTTCGTCGGTCTCGAAGCGTTCCTGGTCGTCCATTTGCCCATCGTCGTTCTCGCCGGTTCTGCCGGCATCTGGCTGTTCTATGTCCAGCACCAGTTCGAAGAGACAGAGTGGGCAAAGGACTCCGAATGGGAGTTCCAGCATGCGGCCCTGCACGGCTCGTCCTATTATGACCTGCCGCCGGTACTGAACTGGTTCACCGGCAATATCGGCGTCCATCACGTGCACCACCTCTCCGCCAAGGTGCCGTGCTATCGGCTCCAGGAGGTCCTGAGGGACTATCCGGAACTGCGCGAAATCGGCCGCGTCACGCTTCTCGACAGCCTGCGCTGCGTCAAGCTGGCGCTGTGGGATGAGAGCCGCAGCAAGCTGGTATCGTTTCGCGAAGCGCGGATGACTGCATAAAGCACATCCCAAAAACGAACGCGCGGCGCTGTAAAGCCGCCGCACCACAGGTGCGGCGGCTTTTATAATGTGTGGCTCAAGCCGCCTGGCGTTCGTCGCGCATCAGGATCTCGCCGTGGCGGATCTCGGTGCCAAGCACTTTCAGGCATTCGCGCATGAAGGCGGCCAGCCCCGGCCAGCCCTTGGCCGACACCAGATTGCCGTCGACATGGGCGCCGGTCGGCGCGACATCGATGTAGGTGCCGCCAGCGAGCGTGACTTCCGGCTCGCAATACTGCAGCGCCGCGACTTCCCTGCCACGCAGCACGCCGTCGACCGCCATCAGGATCTGGGCGCCGTGGCAAATGGTGAAGATCGGCTTGCCGGTCTCGTGGAAATGCCGCACCAGCGCCTGCACGCGCTTGTCGATGCGGATATATTCCGGCCCGCGCCCGCCTGCCGCATAGACGGCATCGTATTCAGCCGGATTGACCTCGGAAAACGTCTTGTTGAGGATGTAGTCGTGGCCGAGCTTTTCCGTATAGGTCTGGTGACCCTCGAAGTCGTGCAGCGACGTCTTCAGGATATCGCCTGCCTTCTTGTCGGGACACACGACATGCACGGTGTGGCCGACCGCATGCAAGGCCTGTTCAAAGACGAAAATCTCGTATTCCTCGCTGAACTCGCCAACGAGCATCAATATCTTCTTACCAGCCATTCCCGGTTCCTCCCTTGGTGGCGAATTTATTTCGGATCACGAAATAATAGGCCGTATCTTAAGGGGCGGATGCCGAAAATAAAAGATTGAATCGGCAAAGTGGTCCGACCAGATGCGACTTGCTCGGTGGGGAGATCAACCGGTGCGCACCCGCCGCCAGGAATATTTGGGGCCTTTGGCCTCCGGCTTCACGGTCGGCTGGTAGGACAGCGGCAGACCGCCGGTGCGGCCTTCCTCGAGCCGTTTCAGCAACACTGGATTTGATACTTCGAACTCGTCGAAGCCGAGGCGCAGCATATGCGGAAGCTGGTCGACCAGAACCTGTCCGGTGGCGCGGACCGCGCCCTCGAAACGGTAGCGGCTGCGCAGCAGTTCGCCCTTGGAGAAGGAGCGGCCGTCACTGAAAGCCGGGAAGGCCAGCGCCACCAGCGATATCTGGTCGAGCAGGTCCGCGATCTTTTCGAGCTGATCGCCGGGCTGAAGCAGCACGCCGAGGCGCTCCTTCGCCGACCGGCGCACCGCCGGATCGAGGTCGAGAAACACCTGCAGCGGCAGGATGAAGCGGCCATTGCCGGACAGTGCGTCGGCGCTCTCGGCATGGCTCCACTCGTCCTCGCTAAAACCTGTCGGGGTCCAGAGGCGGGTGGTGTTTTTCACTATCGATTCACTCATCGAGAAATCCCCAAGTCCCCAAATTCTAAAGTTGAAAACGCTCGAGGGTGTGTTGAGATTCAGGACAGGCCGAGCCGAGAATGGTGGCTTCCGAGAACCGGAGCGGAGCGTACTTTGGGTACGTGCCGCCATTCGCAGGCCAGCCTCACCTGAATATCGACATACCCTAAAGCGATGCGTCGGTCAGCGACTTCTCCAGCCCCGACAAATGGATGCCGCACTCTGTCTTGGCGTGCCCCACCCAGCGGCCGCTGCGTGCATCCTCGCCCGGCTGCACCGGCTGCGTGCACGGGAAGCAGCCTATCGAGAGATAGCCATAGGCGACCAGCGGATTCTCACGCAGCGCATGCGCGCGCATATAGTTAGCCTGGTCTGATGTCGTCCAATGCGCCAGCGGATTGATGCGAATGCGCGATCCGACCGCCTCGAACACCGGCAGAGATGCCCGCGTCGTCGCCTGAAAACGCTTGCGGCCGGTGAACCAAGCGCGGAACGGCTCGACGCCGCGCGCCAGCGGCTCGACCTTGCGGACCTCGCAGCAGGCGTCGGTGTCGGTTTCGTTCAGATTACCGGCCGGATCGATCCGTTCGAGCGCCGCTTCTTCGGGCATGATCACCCTTATATCGGTCAGCCCGAAATCGGCAACCAGCGCGTCGCGATAGCCAAGCGTCTCCTCGAAGTGCTTGCCGGTGTCGAGGAAGATGACCGGCAGCGTCCGGTCGATCTTGGCGATCATGTGCAGAAGCACTGCAGAATCCGCCCCGAACGACGAAACTGCGGCGATTTCACCTTGAAAGAATTCCCGGGCCGACCGCTCGATGATCTCCAGCGGCTTCAGATGACCATAGAGCGCATCGAGCCCCGCCGCTTCGGCGGCGATGCCGGCCTCGACGTCGACGATACGATCAAGCGGCCTTGGCTTCGCCAGCATAGAGCGCCTCCTTGAACGGCGCGGGACCGACACGGCGGTAGGCGTCGATGAATTTTTCGTTTCTGTCGAGCCGGAGGCCGAGATAGGTCTCGACGATCTGCTCGATGGCGTCGGTGATCTCTGCCGAGCTGAAGCCGCGGCCGATGATCTCGCCGACCGAGGTGTTCTCGTCGGCCGAGCCGCCGAGCGTGACCTGGTAGAGTTCGGCGCCCTTCTTCTCGACGCCGAGGATGCCGATATGGCCGACATGGTGATGGCCGCAGGCATTGATGCAGCCGGAAATCTTCAGCTTCAATTCGCCGATCTCGCGCTGACGCTCGAGCGAAGCGAAACGACGCGAGATTTCCTGCGCCACCGGAATCGAGCGCGCCGTGGCCAGCGCGCAATAGTCGAGGCCCGGGCACGAGATGATGTCTGATATCAGGTTGGAATTGGCGGTCGCCAGTCCGATGTCGACCAGCGCGTCATAGACCGCCTTGAGGTCGGCCCGCGCGACATGCGGCAGGATCAGGTTCTGCTCATGGCTGACGCGCAGCTCGTCGAAAGCATATTTTTCGGCAAGGTCGGCGACCGCTTCCATCTGGCTGTCGGAGGCGTCGCCCGGCGCTTCGCCAATGGCCTTGAGCGAGATGGTCACGGCGGCATAATCGGGGTGACGGTGGGTCACCACGTTCTGGTCGAGCCACTCCGAAAAGCTCTTCGAATCGAGGCGGGCGAGCTTGACGGCCTCGTCGCCTTCCGGCCGATCGACCAGCGCCGGCGGCGCGAAATAGGCATCGATGGCGCGGATGTCGGCTTCCGGCAGTTTTAGATCCGCATCCTTCAGCTCCTGCCATTCGGCCTCGACCTGGCGGGTGATCTCCTCGACGCCGGTCTCGTGGACGAGGATCTTGATGCGCGCCTTGTATTTGTTGTCGCGGCGGCCGTAGAGGTTGTAAACGCGCAGGATCGCCGTGCAATAGGACAGAAGGTCGGCCTCGGGCAGGAAGTCGCGGATCTTCTTGGCGATCATCGGCGTACGGCCCTGGCCGCCGCCGACATAGACGGCGAAACCGAGTTCGCCGGCAGCGTTCTTCTTCAAATGCAGGCCGATGTCATGCGTCTGGATGGCGGCGCGGTCGCGCTCCGCGCCGGTCACCGCGATCTTGAATTTTCTCGGCAGGAACGAGAATTCCGGATGCACCGACGACCATTGGCGCAGGATTTCCGCATAAGGACGCGGATCGGCCACCTCGTCGGCGGCGGCACCGGCAAAATGGTCGGCGGTGACGTTGCGGATGCAGTTGCCGCTGGTCTGGATGGCGTGCATCTCGACGCTCGCCAGATCGGCCAGGATCGCCGGAATGTCCGACAGCGCCGGCCAGTTGAACTGGATGTTCTGGCGCGTCGTGAAATGGCCGTAGCCCTTGTCGTATTTGCGGGCGATGTGGCCAAGCATGCGCAACTGCTTGCTGTTCAGCGTGCCGTAAGGCACCGCGATGCGCAGCATGTAGGCGTGCAACTGCAGGTAGACGCCATTCATCAGCCGCAGCGGCCGGAACTGATCCTCGGTGATCTCGCCGGCAAGCCGCCGCGCGACCTGATCGCTGAACTCGGCGACGCGGGCCTGGACGAAATCGTGATCGAACTCATCGTAACGGTACATGTCTGGTCTTTCCGGGCGCGTCCGCCCGTTGTCTTCAATGTGGTCGTTTACGCCGCCCGGGCGGCTACCGGGCGGGCCTGCTTGCCCAGGTCGTTGCGGTTGGTCGGGCCGGCGGCGCGGATCTTTTCGCGCAGCCGGACCGGCTCGACGACACCATTGGCGACGGTCACGTCGATCAGATTGACGTCGACCACTTCATTGTTGGCAGAGGCCGTGGCGCCGATCGCCTCCAGCCGGTCTTCAGCCGCCTTGTCATAGGCGATATCGGCATTGTCGATGGTCTCGGCCCAGCCGCCATTGGCGTACCAGACGGCCTCGCCGTCGGCGAGGCGGTTTGCTGTCAGAACTTTCATCGATCAGCTCCTTCGGCGGCTGTTTGGGCCGCGCCTTCATGCCTGTGTGCCGCCAGCGGCTCGGAACGTTCAAAATTGGCGCCGGCGACCGCATCGCCGATGATGGTCATGACCGGACCGGTAAGGTCGGCGCGAATCTCCAGCGACGGCAGGTCGGCGAGCGTGCCGTGGAAACGGCGGCGGTTGGCAAGGCTGGCATTCTCGACCACGGCGACCGCCGTATCCGGCGACAGGCCGGCCTCGATCAGCCGGCCGGCAACCTCGGCCGCGACCGAGCGGCCCATATAGACGGCGACCGTGGCGCCGGAAATGGCGAGCTTGGCCCAGTCGGGCAGCGAATTTCCCTTGAGGTCGTGGCCGGTGGTGAACACCATCGACGACGACACGCCGCGCAGCGTCAGCGGCAGCTCGAAATCGGCGGCGGCGGCGAAGGCCGCGGTGACGCCCGGAACCACCTCATAGGCGATGCCGGCATCGCGCAGCGCTGCCATTTCCTCGCCCGCCCGGCCGAACACCAGCGGATCGCCGGATTTCAGCCGCACGACGCGCTTGCCGTCGCGGCCGAGCTCGATCAGCAGCGCATTGATCTCGGCCTGGCTCTTGGTGTGGCAGCCCTTGCGTTTGCCTACCGGCAGACGCTCGGCGTCGCGACGGCCCATGGCGACGATCGCCTCCGGCACCAGCGCATCATGGACGATGACATCGGCTTCCATCAGCAGCCGGTGGGCGCGCAGCGTCAGCAGGTCTTCGGCGCCGGGACCCGCGCCAACCAGGGCAATGTGACCCGATGCCGGCGCGTTCGAAAGCAACAGGTCGACGGCGGCACCGTGCGCCTGCGAAAGCTGGCCAGCCTCCATGGCGCGGGCCGGCGCGCCGCCGAAAAACTCGCTCCAGAAGCGGCGGCGGGCATTGCCTTTCGGCAGCAATCTCTCAACAGTGCCGCGCAACGAGGCAGCAAGCGAAGCAAGCGGCCCGAGCGACGGCGACAGCATGCGGTCGATTCGGCTGCGCAGCATCTGGGCAAGCACCGGTCCGGCCCCTTCCGTGCCGATGGCAATGGCGACCGGCGCGCGGTTGACCAGCGCCGGGGTGAAGAAATCGCACAGCTCCGGCCGGTCGACGGCATTGACCGGAATGCCCAGCCGGCGCGCATCCTCGGCAACGCGGCGGTCAAGCGCCTCGTTGCCGCTGGCAGCAAACACCATCACCGCGCTTTCGAGATGCGCGGCCTCATAGGCGGCAGCGATGTGGACGGCGCCATTCGCGGCGATGAAGGCCAGCAAATCATGCTCGGGGGCATCGGCTATGATGCGCAAGACGGCGCTCGACTGGCCGATCAGCCGCGCCTTGGCCAGAGCCTCCTCGCCGCCGCCGACGATGGCCACAGCTTCGCCAGCGAGCCGCATAAAGACGGGAAAGGCGTTGAGCTTGGCGGCGGCCTGCGGCATACGAGCGGAATCCTGAATACGCTGTCGGTTTTACGCGCGGGCGCGAAAAAACAGAAGGAACGCACTCGCGCATCGCTTCGTGCGAAGCAATCGCTTTTCCGCAAGCACCAGAGGCAGGAGAAAAAAATTCCACACCCACGAGTGGAGCGGATCCAAGCCGCTGTTGCGAGCCTTGATCTGCGGCCGTTCTAGCGACAAGCGAGATATATTACAAAACACTTTTTTCTAAATTCTACCAATCTAGTAGATTAAAGCCGACATGCGCTGAGCACCGTCATCCCCGTTGGTTGGCTTGCTCGCCGTGCTTGTCGTCATCGGAACATTCCTGCCTCGGCGCGCGTTTGCCTGTGCGAATCCGAGCCTGGCTGTCCAGCTGCGGCAATGGCTCCAGAGACGGGGCCTGGAAAACCATGAAAAACAGAAAAAGGAGCGCTCCGGTGAACAACCTCAAGCTGAAACGCGGACTGTGGGTCGTGGTCGCCGACGGCGAGAAGGCACTGTTCCTCGAGAACCGCGGCGACACCCAATATCCCGACCTTCAGGTCGTGCAGGAGATGGAACAGGAAAATCCGGCAACGCGAGAGCAAGGTTCGGACCGCCCGGGTCGCTACAGCGACGGCCCATCCGTCCACCGCAGCGCAGTCGAGGACACTGACTGGCATCGCCTCGGCAAGGAGCGTTTCGCCGACGAAGTTGCCGAGCGGCTGTACAAGCTCGCGCATCGCGGCGCCTTCAAGGAGATGGTGCTGATCGCACCGCCGCAGGTACTGGGTGACATGCGTCGAAAACTGCACAAGGAAGTTGCCGAGAAAATCACAGCGGAAATTCCCAAGACGCTGACCAACCACACCATCGTCGACATCGAAAACCTGCTGCAGGCCGCCTGATCGGGCATCAGGCGCGCAGGCCATCTCTTTTTAGCAGCGACCATTGCCAGCCCGAGGCGACCCGCCTTCTGCCACCCTTGTCGTCGGTCCATGGCATTTGCGGGTTGCCGCGCGGCCATCCGGGCCGCCATATTGCAAGGCGGCTGCTTCGGGCGGTGCATATCCGACATCGTAATTTTGAAAGGCGCTCCATAGACAATGCCGCATGACACGCCGCTTATCGCCACCATCGTCGCCGGTTTGGGGCTGGCTTTCGTCTTCGGCGCAATTGCCAATCGCTTCCGCATCCCGCCGCTGGTCGGTTACCTCGTCGCCGGCGTCCTGGTCGGGCCGAACACGCCGGGCTTCGTCGCCGATACCGGCCTCGCCAATGAACTGGCCGAAATCGGCGTGATCCTGTTGATGTTCGGCGTCGGCCTGCATGAAGGACTTGTTGTCGGTCCGCGCCATCGCCGTGCCCGGCGCCATCGTGCAGATCGGCTTCGCGACGGCTCTCGGCGCCGGCCTTGCCTGGATGCTCGGCTGGTCGATGGGCGGGGGGCTGGTGTTCGGGCTGGCGCTTTCCGTCGCCTCGACCGTTGTGCTGCTGCGTGCCTTGCAGGAGCGGCGGCTGATCGAGACCGAGCGCGGCCGCATCGCCGTCGGCTGGCTGATTGTCGAGGATCTGGCCATGGTGCTGGCGCTGGTATTGCTGCCGGCGTTGGCCGGCGTGCTGGGTGGCCAGCAGCAAGTGGAGAGCCACAGCAGGTCGCTGCCGGCGAGCTTCGGCGTCTGGGGCATCGTCGGCATGACGTTGGCCAAGGTCGCGGCCTTTGTCGTGGTTATGCTGGTGGTCGGCCGCCGGGTCATCCCCTGGATCCTGCACTACGTCGCCCATACCGGGTCGCGTGAATTGTTTCGGCTGGCGGTGCTGGCCATCGCGCTCGGGGTCGCCTTCGGCGCGGCCAAGCTATTCGGCGTCTCGCTGGCGCTGGGCGCATTCTTTGCCGGCATGATCATGAGCGAATCCGAACTCAGCCATCGGGCGGCCGAGGAATCGCTGCCGCTGCGCGACGCGTTCTCCGTGCTGTTCTTCGTTTCGGTCGGCATGCTGTTCGACCCGTTCAGCCTGATCAGCAATGGCTGGCCTATCCTGGCGGCACTGGCCATCATCGTCATCGGCAAATCGCTGGCGGCCTTCGTCATCGTCGTCGCCTTCCGTTATCCGATCGCGACCGCGTTGATGATTTCGGCAAGCTTGGCCCAGATCGGCGAATTCTCCTTCATTCTGGCCGAGCTCGGCGTCGGGCTGAAGCTGCTGCCCGAACAAGGACGCGACCTCATCCTCGCCGGTGCTATCCTGTCGATCGTCCTCAACCCGCTGATGTTCCTTGCCGTCGACTGGATGAAACCATGGCTGGAGAGGCGCGCCGGCAAGACGGCGCCGCTCGATGAGGCAAAGCCGATCGGCCCCGCGACGGAGCCAAGCCAGTTGGCTTCGGTTGCGGCACCGGTGAAAGAGGACGGCCCGCCGCCCAGCACAGCGCTTACCGGCCACTCCATCCTGGTCGGCTATGGCCGTGTCGGCAGCCTTGTCGGCGCGTCATTGAAGGAGGCCGCCCTGCCCTTCCTCGTCATCGAGGATGCCGACAAGACGCTGGCGAAGCTCAAGGACGACGGCATCGAAACCGTATCCGGCAATGCGGCGAATAGCGAGGTGTTCGCCGCAGCCAATCCCAAGGGCGCGAAGCGGCTGATCCTCGCCATCCCCAACGCCTTCGAGGCGGGACAGATCGTGCTGCGCGCCCGCGCCGCCAACCCGAAGATCAACGTCATCGCCCGCGCCCACTCCGATGCGGAGGTCGAGCATCTCAAGGGGCTCGGAGCCGACACGGTCATCATGGGTGAGCGCGAGATCGCGCGCGGGATCGTGGAAGAGGTTTTGGCAGCACCGAAAGCCTTCAGCAGCCTAAGCCTACGCCGCCCCTCACCCTCACCCTTACCCTTACCCTTACCCTTACCCTTACCCTTACCCTTACCCTTACCCTTACCCTTACCCTCTCCCCGTGAAGAACGGGGAGAGGGGGTCGCCAGCGTTGCGGTCAAGCCCCTTCTCCCCATTTTTTTCGGGAGAAGGTCCCGGCAGGGGGATGAGGGGCAGCCTCAACGATCGATCAAAAGCTCACACGTGCTGGCCGCCATTGATGTGGATTTCCGAGCCCGTCACATAGGACGCCTGCTGTGAGCACAGGAAGAAGATGATGTCGGCGACTTCCGCCGTGGTGCCCAGCCGCCGCAGCGGAATCGTCTCGACGATCTTTTCCGTGCCCGGTGACAGGATCGCGGTGTCGATCTCGCCAGGTGCGATGGCGTTGACGCGGATGCCGTGCGGGCCGAAATCATGCGCCATTTCGCGCGTCAGCGAGCCGAGCGCCGCCTTCGACGTCGCATAGGCGGTGCCGGCGAAGGGATGCACGCGAGTGCCGGCGATCGAAGTGACGTTGACGATCGAGCCCTTGGCCGACGCCAATTCCCTGAACAATCCCCGCGCCAGCATGATCGGCGCGAAGAAATTCACCTGGAACACGTCGCGCCAGACATGCATCGGCGTGTCGATCGAATTCATGCGGCTGTTGCCGTCCTTGAGCTTCGGCGAGATACCGGCATTGTTGACCAGCGCATGAAGTTGGCCGCCATGCGCCTCCAGCCGATGGCGGATCTCCGAGATCGCGATGCCGACATCCTCCTGGTCGGCGAGATCGACCTTGATGTGGTCTTCCGGACCGGCCGGCCACGGGCAGTCGTCGGCAAAGGCCTGGCGCGAGCAGGTGATGACGCGCCAGCCTTCGCGCGAAAAGCGCTTGACCGTAGCGTGGCCGATGCCGCGGCTGGCGCCGGTCAGCACGATGGTCTTTCTGGTGTCGGTCTCGGCCATTCACGATCTCTCTTTAACCCGCAGATGTAGCGGAACACGGCAACGATGACGAGGGGTCAGCCGCCGGTGAGGATGTCGAGGATCGAGGTCTGCCGCTTCTTGACCGGGCCGCCGACATCGGCGGGCGGCACCGGGCGCTTGATCGATGCGGTGGTGCCGCCACCGCCCGGCATGCCGAAGCCGCCGGCATCGACCGTTTCGGCGGGACGCACGGCGCGAGGCGGCGACGCTTTTTGGGCGGACGGCGCGGATTGGCCAACCGAAGCGGACGGCACCGGCGCCGGTTGCGCCGTGTTGGGCGGTAATTCGTCCTGCACGATCGTATCGGCAGGCGTCGACCGCCATGTTCCGGGCAGCGGCCGCACCGGCACGCCTTCGTGCGCGGCGACCATGAACTCATGCCAGGCCTGCGCCGGCAGCGCGCCGCCGGTGACCTTCTTCATCGGACCGCCATCGTCATTGCCGAACCAGACTCCGGTGGTGAGATTGGCGGTATAGCCGATGAACCAGGCGTCGCGCGAATTCTGGCTGGTGCCGGTCTTGCCGGCGGCCGGCCAGGCAAAGGCCGCCTTCCTGGCAGTGCCGATTTCAACGGTGCCCATCATCATAGAGTTCATCATGCCGACGATCTCGGGCTTGATGACGCGCGGGGCGCCGCCATTGTTGTCGTAGAGCACCTTGCCGCCGGCTGTCGTCACGCGGCGGATGAAATGGACATCCGGCCGGTAGCCGCCATTGGCGAAGGGGACATAGGCCGACGTCAGTTCCAGCGGTGTCACTTCGGAGGTGCCGAGCGCGATCGAGGTGTTGGCCGTGAGGTCGGACTGGACACCCATGCGATGCGCCGCCTCGACGACCGCGTCAGGCCCGACTTCCATGGTCAGCTGGGCGGCCACCGAGTTCAGTGACTTCGCCAGCGCCCTCGCCAGCGTCACCTTGCCGAAATACTTGCCGCCGTAATTGGTGGGCGTCCATTTGCCAATTTTGATCGGCGCGTCATTGCGCACGCTGTCGGGCGTGCGGCCGGCTTCCAGCGCCGCCATGTAAACAAAGGGCTTGAACGCCGAGCCGGGCTGGCGGCGCGCCTCCGAGGCGCGGTCGAACTGGCTGGTCGAATAATCATAGCCGCCGACCATGGCGCGTACCGCGCCGGAATTGTCGATCGACACCAGCACGCCCTGGCTGGCATTGAGCTTTTTGCCGCTGCCGTCGATCAGCCGGCGGATCGATTGTTCGGCGAGCTTCTGCAGCGTCAGGTCGACGGTGGCGTCGACGATGATGTCGCCGCGCACGTCGCCGATCAGGTCGGGCAGTTCTTCCACGATGGCGTCGGCGACGTAGTTTTCCGAGCCCGTCCAGTAGGATGCCACCCGCGACGCCGGCGCGCTCATCGCCGTGGTCAGTTCCTTGGCGCTGATCTTGCCTTCGTCGCGCATGGCGGCGAGAACAAGCTGCGAGCGCCGCTCGGCGGCCTTCGGGTCACGCGCCGGAGACAGTCGCGACGGCGCTTTCAACAGGCCGGCGAGGAGCGCGGCCTCCGGCAACGTGACGTCGCGCGCGCTCTTGCCGAAATAGCGGCGCGAGGCCGCTTCGACACCATAGGCGCCGGAGCCGAAATAGACCCGGTTGAGATACATTTCGAGGATCTGGTCCTTGGTGTGCTTGTGCTCGAGCCACAGCGCCAGAAGCACTTCCTGCACCTTGCGTTCCAGCGTGCGATCGGGTGTCAGGAACAGGTTTTTCGCCAATTGCTGGGTCAGCGTCGAACCGCCCTGCGAAAAACGCCCGCCGACAACGTTGGCCACCATGGCTCTGGACAGACCGATCGGGTCGATGCCCAAATGCGAATAGAAGCGGCGATCTTCGATGGCGATGACGGCTTCGGGAATATAGGTCGACATTTCATGCAGGCCGACGGCTTCGCCGCCGCTCATGCCGCGATTGGC
The DNA here is from genome assembly GCF_055811235.1 of Mesorhizobium sp. WSM4810. Classification (NCBI taxonomy): domain Bacteria; kingdom Pseudomonadati; phylum Pseudomonadota; class Alphaproteobacteria; order Hyphomicrobiales; family Phyllobacteriaceae; genus Mesorhizobium; species Mesorhizobium sp. WSM4810. The sequence goes on from NZ_JBVVQV010000008.1 coordinate 110,130, forward strand.
AAGCAGCTTTCCGTCGACGGAGACGATCCTGATATTGGGTGCGCGGTCGGGAATGGCCCAGGTGGTGGCCGCCGGCATTTTCGCACCGTAATAGACAACGATGCCGGCGGTGGCGATGCCGCCCCAGATGGCCAGAACGAAGCACCAGTAGGCCAACCGGCCGAGCACGCCGAACAGGCCGCGCCGGCTTTTGCCGCGTCCTCGACGCGACGCTTTTGTCCTGGCCGATTGGCGCTTTGCAGAGGTCTTGCGGTTGCTCGGCACGACGCGATCCTCCTCGCTCACCGAAAAACCGGCCGAGGATTTCGCCCGTGGCGGTCCCTCGAAGCTCGGTTCGATGCGGCTGTCTCTGCGGTTCGCCATGCGCTGTGCTGTCTGTCCCGATGCTTATCGCATCGGCCCGAAACTCGCAATTTTCGGGCCGATGCGAAGCTTCAAAATCGTAGAGCGCACTCTGTGCGTCCGAACGGACGCACGTCGCTCCATGGCGTTCGGGGTGAAGAGTAGATGCGGCGATTTAAGGGCGGGTTAAATGGTTCAAAGTTAGTTCAATGCGTTACGGCACGTCACCGCTCCGTTCCTTGCTCCTGGCGGTCGGCAACAATGGCGTCTATCGCGAGACGGCGGAGCGTTCTCGCATTTCGGCATCAACTGCCCAGCCGCAGTCGTTCGGCGCGGACCGCCAATAGCAAGGTAGCCGCAATCTATGCTCGTCATTAGAGCGCGGTAAGTGCGTTCGATCGCGCTCTAACCCATTGACTCTACGCATGACCTTGTTACCAAAGTTACGCGAACTGGGGATCATGCGTTAGCCAATCGCAGCACGAACGGAAAGCGCTGCCCAGGATGATTGCATCGTCTCGCCCACATGGCAGTAGCAGACAATTTCGTGGAGCTCATCGTCGGTCAATTCGAAGAAACGCTTTGCTTCGCCATAAGTATCGTCTTTCAGCCCCTCATCGCGCAGGACCGAATCCTCGAAGGCAACCGATATTGGCGAGCCTTCGCCGCGCATAATGTCGCGCTCGGGTGACGAACGATATTCGGTCCCGATAAGTGCGGTGAGGAGTCGGTTGGGCTGCCGTTCAAGAAGTTTTGACCAACGTTCGAGACGCTGGGTTCGGTCCATTGCAGGAGGTGTTGGGTCTCTGTGTACCTTTGCCACCGTATGCAGTTGGTCCAGTGTTTGGTGCCTCATGGCAACCTCCTAATAGTAGGTGGGTTGGCCCCAAACTCCCTGTACCAAGATCATACCGCGAATGTGTCGATACGTCACTCTCATTCCATATCCGGCTTGGCTTCTATCCGGGTGCATCGAAGGATGGAGCGGCCCCTGCCTAATCGTCAATTCTCGGCCTGATAGGGTTAGATCATCGGCACCTCTGCCGTGCCACCCCAACGCCGCTCAGTTCTGCTGGATCGAAATGCCTTTGTCGTCGATCTTGAGTTCCACGCCCTCCGGCCTGGTTTGCTCGCGATAGACATAGATGCCGAGCGCGATGACCACGACGACGAGCGCGCCGATGACGAGATAGAGCATGTTCTGTTTCATGGCGCGCCTTGATGTGCTTCGCAGGATCAGGCCTGCTTCACCAGCTTGATCAGCACGAGCAGGATCACCGCGCCGATCGTGGCGTGGATAATGGAGGCAAGTATGCCACCGCCTATGGCGAATCCCAGCCTTGGGAAGAGCAAGCCGGCTATCAAGGCGCCGACGATGCCGACGACGATATTGCCGATCAGGCCGAGGCCGAAACCCTTGACGATCAAGCCGGCGAGCCAGCCGGCGATGGCGCCGATGATGATGAAGACAAGCAGGCTCTCAGTACCCATTGCAGATCCCTCCCGAGCGAATGGTCGCGGAGCGGAAAGCTCCGAATCGACCTCCGATTGCAACAGGTCCAACCTATTGGAAAGAAGCCGGCGCCGCCAGCGGCGTCATTCGCCGTCGTCATCCCCGGATGCAGGCCGCCAGCTGATCGGCTCGATCTTTCTTTGCGTATGACCGTCCGTATAGGCCCACCAGCCGGTGTCGTTCTCGTCCCAGTCGCCGCCGGCCGCTTTCAGCCGGTCGAGCGACCTGTACTGCGCGATGGATTCGTTCATCACCCCGTCGCTGTCCTTCCAGTAGACGGTGACCTTGGAGCCATCCCTGGGTGCTGTTTCGATTGGTTTTCTGGCAGCCATTTCATCCCCTCCATCGATCGATAGAACGTCGAGGCGAACGCCTGGTTCCACTTAGCTGTGGGCGAAGATGTCTGCCTCATCCCAGCCCATCAGGTCGAGTTTCGCACGCGTCGGCAGGAAGCGGAAGCAGGCCTCGGCCTCCTTGGTCCGGTTGTCGCGCGCCAGCCGCATCGTCAGCACATCGCGCAGCTGGTGCAGGTAAAGCACGTCGGAGGCTGCGTATTCGAGTTGTTCGGGCGACAGTGTCTCCGCCGCCCAGTCCGACGATTGCTGCGCCTTCGACAGGCTGACGCCGAGAAGCTCAAAACAAATGTCCTTCAGCCCGTGCCGGTCGGTGTAGGTTCGGGTCAGCCGCGAGGCGATCTTGGTGCAAAACACCGGCTCTGGCATTACGCCGAAGGCGTTGTAGAGGACGGCGAGATCGAAACGGCCGAAATGGAACAGCTTGGTTATGCTGCGGTTCCTGAGCAGGCTGACGAGGTTTGGCGCCTTCTTCTGGCCGGGCGCGATCTGGATGACGTCGGCGGAACCGTCGCCCGGCGAGATCTGCACCACGCAAAGCCGGTCGCGATGCGGATTGAGCCCCAGCGTCTCCGTGTCGATCGCGACCGCCCCGACGTCGTAGTGCAAGAGCCCGGGCAGGTCGTTCTTGTGGAAGCGGATATCGCTCATCGTCTTCTCCGGTCGCGGCCCATTCGTGCGTCCAACTGGGCGCGGCGTCGCTCTATCCCGTCCTCGCCGCGATCCGATGAAAAATCAACAGAAAGTTGCAGTCTGGCCCTCTCAGCGTGTCAGCGCGTCGAGAATGCGCGCCCACGAGCGCTGGCCCTTGTGGAAGGAACTCATCTCGTATTTCTCGTTCGGCGAATGGATGCGGTCATCGTCGAGCCCGAAACCGACAAGCAAGGATTCGATGCCGAGATAAGTCTGGAAATCGCCGACCACCGGGATCGAGCCGCCGCTTCCCGTGGTCACCCCCGGCTTCGGCCACTCGTCGGACAGCGCGTCCTTGGCCTTGGCGAGAAATGGCGAGTCGTAGGAAAGCTGGATCGCCGGCGAGCCGCCATGCGGGTGGAAATCGACTGAGCAGTCGGCCGGGATGCGCTCCCTGACGAAGGCCTGGAAAGCGGCGCGGATCTTTTCCGGGTTCTGCTTGTGGACGAGGCGGAAGGACACTTTTGCCGAGGCTTCCGCCGCGATCACCGTCTTGAACCCTTTGCCGGTATAGCCACCTATAATGCCGTTGAACTCAGCAGTCGGCCGCGCCCAGGTGAGTTCGAGCACCGAGCGGCCGTGTTCGCCGGAAGGGATCGACAGGCCGACGGGCCCAAGGAACGTCTCAGCGGTCTCGCCGAGCGCCTCCCACGACTTCAGGATCTGCGAAGGCGTCTCCTCGACACCGTCATAGAAACCGGGAATGGTGACGCGGCCGTCATTGTCGTGGATGTCGGCCAGGATCCTGGCCAGGATGCGAATCGGATTGGCGGCAGCACCGCCGTAGAGACCGGAATGCAGGTCGCGGTCGGCGGCTTTCACCGTGATCTCCTCGCCGACCAGACCGCGCAGCGCGACGCAGATCGACGGCGTATCGCGGTCCCACATGCCGGTGTCGCAGACGAGGGCGAAGTCGGCCTTGAGTTCGGCCGCATTTGCCTCGAGGAACGGCTTCAGCGATGGCGAGCCGGACTCCTCCTCGCCCTCGAACAGAATTGTGATGCGGCACGGCAGCCCGCCATGCACCTGCTTCCAGGCGCGGCAAGCCTCGACGAAGGTCATCAACTGCCCCTTGTCGTCGGCCGAACCACGTCCCGTGATCACCTGGCGGCCGGGCTCGATCTGCTTTACCGAAGGTGCGAACGGATCGCTTTCCCAGAGCTCGATCGGGTCGACCGGCTGCACGTCGTAATGGCCATAGAACAGGACATGCGGCGCGCCTGCCGGCCCGTCATGGTGCGCCACCACCATCGGATGGCCTGGCGTGTCTCGCACGCTGGCGTCGAAGCCGATCAGCTCGTGCTCAGCCACCAGCCATTCCGCCGCCTTGCGGCAGTCTGCGGCATAGGATGGATCGGTGGAGATCGACTTTATCCTGAGCAGGCCAAACAGGCGCTCCAGGCTCTCGTCGAGATTTTTGTCGAGGCGGTCGAGGACGGGAGAAATTCTGGACATTTTATCAAACCTTTCGATTCTGAGCGGCAACCCTAAAGCTGCGAGGCAGAAACGAAAAGCCGGCGGTCGTTGGACCACGGGCACCGAAAGGCAAAAAAATGCCGCCGTGGTGGAGGGGAACCACGGCGGCCTTTACTCGAAAGGATGCGGCAGCCCGGAGAGGGGGGATAGGCTGCCGCAAGTGTCCGGGATAGGCGGGGGACGGGCCTTGCTCCGGACCTCGGCGAAAAATGCCGATGGCATTTATCTGTGTCTCCGAACGTGGCGATTCAAGGGCACGAAGATTACACTTTCGTAACATACCCGTGATCGGATCGACGTGTCAGGGATGTTGCCGGAACCGGTGGTTGAGGCCGCCTTTGGCATGGACCACGACGCCGCGCCGCGCTATCCCTTCGTCCCATGAAAAAAGGCGATCATCTGTTCCTTGTCGACGGCTCCGGCTACATCTTCCGTGCCTATCACGCGCTGCCGCCACTGACCCGCAAATCCGATGGGCTGCCGACCAGTGCCGTTCTCGGCTTCTGCAACATGGTGTGGAAGCTGACGCAGGACGCCCGCAACACCGATGTCGGCATCGTGCCGACGCATTTCGCCGTCATCTTCGACTATTCGTCGAAAACCTTCCGCAACGACCTCTACCCCGAATACAAGGCCAACCGCTCGGCACCGCCGGAAGATCTGATCCCGCAGTTCGGCCTGATCCGCCAGGCGACCAGGGCCTTCAACCTGCCCTGCCTCGAGACGGAAGGCTACGAGGCCGACGACCTGATCGCCACCTATTGCCGGCTTGCCTGCGAAGCCGGCGCCGACACCACCATCATCTCCTCCGACAAGGATCTGATGCAGCTGGTCGGCCCTTCGGTCGCCATGTACGACCCGATGAAGGACCGCCAGATCGGCGTTCCCGAGGTGATCGAGAAATGGGGCGTGCCGCCGGAAAAAATGATCGACCTGCAGGCGCTGACCGGCGATTCGGTCGACAATGTGCCGGGCGTGCCCGGCATCGGGCCGAAGACGGCGGCGCAATTGCTGGAACAGTTCGGCGATCTCGATACGCTGCTCGCCCGTGCCACCGAGATCAAGCAGGACAAGCGCCGCGAATCGATCATCGCCAATGCCGACAAGGCGCGCATCTCGCGTGAACTGGTGACGCTGAAGAACGACGTGCCGTTGAACGGCGGGCTCGATGATTTCGTGTTGCACCCGCCCGACGGACCAAGGCTGATCGGCTTCCTCAAGACGATGGAATTCTCCTCGCTGACCCGCCGCGTGGCGGAAGCAACCGGAACAGAAGCGGCTGACGTCAAGGCCATGCCCGTCATGATCGAGCGCGCCGACACCGCGCATGGTCCCGATATGGGGTTTGGCGTGCCGGGCGCCGCCGAAAGCGCGGCGGGCACAGTGACAGACGAAGCCGGGGAAGCGGTGCCGGCCACCGTCAAGGTGGAACCCACGCAAGGCGACACCCCATCGCTTCTCTCGGCGCTTCGCTTCGAGGACGCCACCGCCAGCAAGATCGACACCAGCGCCTACGTCTCCATCCGCGACACTGAAGTGTTGAAGGCATGGGTGGCCGTGGCGATGGAGGCCGGCATCGTCGGCTTCGACACCGAGACCAATTCAGCCGATCCGATGCAGGCCGAGTTGATCGGCCTGTCCATAGCCACTGCGCCCGGTCGCGCCGCCTATGTGCCGCTCGCCCACAAACGCGGCAATGGCGACCTGCTCGGCGGCGGAGTGGTCGAAAACCAGATTCCGATCCGTGATGCGCTTGCCATTCTGAAGCCGTTGCTGGAGGACAGGTCGGTTCTCAAGATCGTTCAGGAGCTGAAATACGACCTCGTCGTCATGAGCCGCCACGGCATCGATATCGCCCCCTTCGACGACACCATGCTGATTTCCTATGTGCTCGACGCAGGCACGTCCGGCGGCCACAGCATGGCGGCCCTGTCGGAAAAGTGGCTCGGCCACTCGACCATTGCCCTCAAGGAACTGGCCGGCTCTGGACGAAGCTTCGTCGGCTTCGACCAGGTCGACATCGACAAGGCAACCGCCTATGCCGCGGAGCATGCCGATGTGACGCTCAGGCTCTGGCGGGTGCTGAAGCCGCGGCTTGCCGCCAAGGGCCTCGTCTCGGTCTACGAGCGGCTGGAACGGCCGCTGGTGCCGGTTCTGGCAAGGATGGAGCAGCGCGGCATCTCCGTCGACCGGGAGATCCTGTCGCGGCTCTCCGGCGAGCTGGCACAGGGCGCCGCGCGGCTGGAGGACGAGATCTACCAGCTCGTCGGCGAGCGCATCAATATCGGCTCGCCAAAACAGCTCGGCGACATCCTGTTCGGCAGGATGGGCCTGCCCGGCGGCTCCAAGACCAAGACCGGCCAATGGTCGACCTCGGCCCAGCTCCTGGAAGACCTCGCCGCAGAAGGCCACGAGCTGCCGCGCAAGATCGTCGACTGGCGCCAGCTGACCAAATTGAAATCGACCTATACCGATGCGCTGCCCGGTTTCGTCCATCCCGATACGAAGCGCGTCCACACCTCATACGCGCTTGCCGCAACGACGACGGGCCGGCTGTCGTCCTCCGATCCCAATTTGCAGAACATTCCGGTACGCACCGTCGAGGGGCGAAAGATCCGGACGGCGTTCATCGCCGACAAGGGCAACAAGCTGGTTTCCGCCGACTACAGCCAGATCGAGCTGCGCGTGCTCGCCCATGTCGCCGAGATCCCGCAGCTCAAGCAGGCGTTTGCCGACGGCGCCGACATCCACGCCATCACCGCCTCGGAGATGTTCAACGTGCCGGTCGAGGGCATGCCCTCGGAGGTACGCCGCCGCGCCAAGGCGATCAATTTTGGCATCATCTACGGCATTTCCGCCTTTGGCCTGGCCAACCAGCTGTCGATTCCGCGCGAAGAGGCCGGCGCCTACATCAAGAAATACTTCGAACGCTTCCCCGGCATCCGCGATTATATCGACGCGACCAAGGCCTATGCCCGCGAATACGGCTATGTCGAAACGATCTTCGGCCGCCGCATCCACTACCCGGAGATACGGTCGTCAAACCCGTCGGTCCGTGCCTTCAACGAGCGCGCCTCGATCAACGCCCGGCTGCAGGGCACCGCGGCCGACATCATCCGCCGCGCCATGATCCGCATGGACGAAGCGCTGGAAAAGGCGAAGCTGTCCGCCCGCATGCTGCTGCAAGTGCATGACGAACTGGTCTTCGAGACGGCCGAAGCGGAGGTCGAGGCGACGATCCCCGTCGTGCGTCATGTGATGGAGAACGCCGCGATGCCGGCGGTGTCGATGTCCGTGCCGCTGCACGTCGACGCCCGCGCCGCCGACAATTGGGAAGAGGCGCATTAGCGCCTCATGCGGATGTCCGCGGCCGACCAGTTGCAATCTGTAGCGATCCTTCGCGCCCCCCTCTGTCCTGCCGGACATCTCCCCCACGAGGGGTAGATTGGCAGCTTCGGCGCTGCAACCATCTTGCTCCGTTGGAGATTGGCGAAAGCCGGTAATGGCCGATCTCCCCCCGTGTGGGGGAGATGTCCGGCAGGACAGAGGGGGGCGCTGTCCCTCCGGCTTCCACCGCTAGGTCACGGCACAACCGGCCCTTAAGCCGCCTCGGCCAGGCATTTGGCACAGGTGCCGCGGAACTCGATCACCGCCTTCTTGGCGGCGAAGCCGGTCGAGCGTACCCATTCGTCGAGCCGGTGCCCGACATCATGGTCGGAGAATTCGGTCACCTGCCCGCATGTGTCGCAGATGGCAAAGGCGGTCATCGAATGGCTGTGGTCGTGCGGCTCGGCGCAGGCGACAAAGGAATTGAGGCTTTCGAGCCGGTGCACGAAGCCGGACTTCACCAGCGTGTCGAGCGCGCGATAGACCTGCAGCGGGGCGCGAAAACCCCGATCGCGAAGCTGGTCGAGCAATGTATAGGCGCTGAGCGGCCCGCTGGCGGCCTCGAGTTTCTCGAGCACGCACAACTGGTTTTTCGTCAGCACATCCCTTGCCGCCATGATCCTGTTCCAACCCGTTTTGCGCCGGTTGCTCGTCATTTTCCGCATGCAAGCGGCTTCAATTCTCTCCAGATAGCGACGAACCGGCCTTTTTGCTACTGTTTCTGTGCCGGCGCCGCAAACCTGAAGTGATTGCCCTGAATCACTTGCGTGGCGGACCCTTGCGCTCGGCGGAGGCGGCCCACAGATTGATGTCGGCCTCGCGCGCGTAGGTGTCGATTTCGGCGAGTTCGGCATCGCTGAAATCGAGCGCCTTCAGCGCGCCGACGCAATCCTCGACCTGTTCCGGCCGGCTGGCGCCGATCAGCGCCGAGGTCACCCGGCCCTTGCGCAGCACCCAGGCCAGCGCCATCTGCGCCAGCGTCTGGCCGCGTCGGCCGGCGATGGCGTTCAGCGCCTTGATGTTGACGATGGTCTTGTCGTTGATGAAGGCCGGCCGCAGCGACTTGCCCTGGCTGGCGCGGCTGCCCTCAGGGATGCCGCCGAGATATTTGTCGGTCAGCATGCCTTGCGCCAGCGGCGTGAACACGATCGAGCCGACGCCGAGCCCCTCCAGCGTGTCGAGCAGACCGTCGTCCTCGACCCAGCGGTTGAGCATCGAATAGCTCGGCTGATGGATGATGCAAGGCGTGCCGAGCTGCTTTAATATGTCGGCGGCCTCGCGCGTGCGCTGCGAATTGTAGGAGGAGATGCCGGCATAAAGCGCCTTGCCCGAGCGCACCGCGTGATCGAGCGCGCCCATCGTTTCTTCCAGCGGAGTATCAGGGTCGAAGCGGTGCGAATAAAAGATGTCGACATAGTCGAGCCCCATCCGCTTCAGGCTCTGATCGAGGCTGGCCAGCACATATTTGCGCCCGCCCCACTCGCCATAGGGTCCGGCCCACATCTCATACCCGGCCTTGGTCGAGATGATCAGCTCGTCACGAAAAGAGGAGAAATCCGTCCGCAGGATTTCGCCGAAAGCCGTCTCCGCCGAACCGGGCGGCGGGCCGTAATTGTTGGCGAGGTCGAAATGCGTGATGCCGAGATCGAAGGCCTTGCGCGCGATCGCCTGCTTGGTCCGGTGCGGCGTGTCGTCACCGAAATTGTGCCAGAGCCCGAGCGAGATCGCTGGCAATTTCAGGCCGGATCGCCCGCAGCGATTGTAGACCATGTTCTCGTAACGGTTTTCGGCGGGCACATAGGGCATGGGAGATCCTCAAATCAAAAGCGAGCCCGGCAGTTGCCACCGCGAAAAGGGTGAGTCGGCTCTGCCTCTCACCCTTAGCCTCTCGCCGTTTCTATGGGGAGAGGGATCGCTGAAGCGCTTATGCTACTTCTTTGCCAACAGGCCTTTCTTCTTCGCCAACAGCCCTTCCGCGTCCTTGACGCCCAGTGCCGCAGGCCGTTCGCAGGTGGTCTGCATGGCAACGAGCTTTCCGCTCGCGCCCGACCGCAACATGCCGGTCATCACATCGACGGCATGCAGCGCCAGTTCCATCGAGCAGCGATGCGGCCGTCCTTCCGTGATCGCCAGCGCCATGTCGGCGAGACCGGCGGTGCGGTAGTTGGCCATCATGCCGTGCGAATGCATCTGGTTGGCCACGCCGAATGGATGCTTCCACTTTGGCAGCTTCTTGACCGGCTTGGCGGCATCGGTGAAGCGAACGTCGCCGCCGAAGAAATTCGGATCCGACAAAAACACCGTGCCCAATTCGCCGTAGAGTTCCATCGGCGCATGGCCATGGCTCCACACGTCCCAGCTGGTATTGAGCGTCACCACGGCGCCATTCTCGAACTCCATCACGCCGTGGATGGTCGTCGGCGTCGCGACCAGGATTTTTTCGCCCGCGCGCGGCTTGGACGAGATCGTGCGTTCTGTCGAGGGGATCGAAGCGAAGGCCGCCACCTGCTTCACCGGCCCGATCAGCTGGATCAGGTTGGTGATGTAATAGGGTCCGATATCAAGCACCGGACCAGCGCCAGGCTGGAAGAAAAAATCCGGATTGGGGTGCCAGTGCTCCATCCCATGGCTCATCACATGGCATGTGCCGCTGGTGATCTTGCCGAGCTTGCCACTGTCGATAAGGTTGCGGACGAGCTGGTGCGCGCCGCCGAGGAAAGTGTCCGGCGCCGAGCCGATGCGCAGTCCGTCTTTCTCCGCCAGTTTCTTCAGGTCCAGCCCTTCCTTGACCGACAGCACGAACGGCTTTTCCGAATAGACGTGCTTGCCGGCATCGAGGATCTGTTTCGACACCTCATAGTGCACCGCCGGAACGGTGAGGTTGACGATGATGTCGATGTCGCCGGCCTTGAGCAGTCCTTCGACTGTCTCGGCGCGCAGCTTGAACTCCTTCGCCCGCGCTTTGGCTGCATCCATGTTGATATCCGCGCAGGCGCGCATCTCGATGCCGCGAAACAGCGGCGCCAGCGAAAAATACGCCTTCGAGATGTTGCCGCAGCCGATGACGCCGACCCCAAGTTTTCTTGCCATGCTGGTTTGCTCCTAATAGGTCTTGGCGGCGGTGATCGAGCGGCGGGCGAAGCGCTCGATATCGTAGGGGTTGTCGTGTTCCACGACGTAGTATTTGGCGGCGCTTTTGGCGCGCAGCGCCTGGATCAGACCGGCCCAGTCGATCGTGCCGTGGCCGACATCCGACCAGCCGTCCTCGTCGAGGCCCTCGCCGGGCTTGGCGATGTCCTTGACATGGACGGCGGCGATGCGTTTGCCATGCTTCTCGATCCAGGGCAGCGGATCGTCGCCGCCGCGCACCACCCAGGCGACGTCCATCTCCCAGCCGATGTCGGGCGCTGCCGCCAGGATGTGGTCCTGCGGCACCGAACCGTCGGCAAGCTTCTTGAACTCGAAATCATGGTTGTGCCAGGCAAAGCCGTAGCCGGCCTTTTCAGCCGTCTCGCCGACCTTGGCCAGGCGTTCGCCGAAGCCGCGCCAGCCGGCCGCATCGGTCGGCCTGCTCTCGGCGACCAGATAGGGGCAGATGAGCAGCGTGATGCCGAGCGCGTCGGCGATTTTGCGCACGCCGTCGAAATCGTTCTCGAGCGCATCGATCGAGAAATGGCCGGTCGGCATGGCGAGGCCGTTCTTGTCGAGTTCGGCACGAAATGCCGCGGGGTCGTCATAGACGCCGCCGAACCCTTCTACTTGCGCGAAGCCGAGCTCGCCCAGCATCTTGAGCACCCCTACCCAGGGTTGGAAGTTGCGGGCGCTGTAAAGTTGGAATGACCAATTCATCGTCTCTGTCCGTTCTCTGGGGATGGATGTGCTTGGAGGGTGAATTCTCGGGGTGTTACAGGCGAGTGCCGGTGGCAGCGTCGAACAGCGAAGCGCGCATCGGGTCAAAACCGATGCTCACGGTGTCGGCGTTGTTTGGCGTGCGCTCAGATGTCACCCGCACGGTGAAATTCTGATTTCCGAGCTTTAGCCAGACCAGCGTGTCGGACCCCATGGGTTCGACGACCACGACATTTGCCGTGGCTGTGAACGGCCATCCAGTGCCGCTGTTGAACGCGACATGCTCGGGCCGAATGCCGAACACCGCCGCTCCCGGCACCGGCTCCTTTTCGAAAGCGTAGGTGGCAAGCGGGATCCGCACTTCCTCGGCGACGAAGTGCCAGTTGCCATCGTCCTTCTCCAGCCGGCCGTCGAGGAAATTCATTGCCGGAGAGCCGAGGAAGCCGGCGACGAAACGGTTGACCGGGCGATTGTAGATCTTTTGCGGTGCGTCGAGCTGCTGGATGACGCCGCCCTTCATCACCGCGATGCGGTCGGCCAGCGTCATCGCCTCGATCTGGTCGTGGGTGACATAGATCATGGTGTTCTGCAATTTGCTGTGCAGCAGTTTTATCTCGACGCGCAATTCCGCGCGCAGCTTGGCGTCGAGGTTGGAGAGCGGCTCGTCGAACAGAAAGACGTCGACGTCGCGCACCAGCGCCCGCCCGATCGCCACACGCTGGCGCTGGCCGCCCGAAAGCGCCGACGGCTTGCGTTGCAGCAGCGGCTCGATCTGCAGGATTTCGGCGGCCCGCTCGATGCGCTTGGCGATCTCGTCCCTGGGAATGCCGGCAACGCGCAGCCCGAACGACAGGTTCTTCTCCACCGTCATCTGCGGGTAGAGCGCATAGGACTGGAACACCATGCCGATGCCACGGTCCTTGGGTTCCTCCCAGGTGACGTTCTTGCCCTTGATGAAGATGCGGCCGTCCGAAACGTCGAGCAGGCCGGCGATGCAGTTGAGCAGGGTCGACTTGCCGCAGCCGGACGGCCCGAGCAGCACGATGAACTCACCCTCGGCGACATCGATGTTGAGGGTTTCCAGCACCGAGATAGCGCCGAAATTCAGCGTCAGGTCCTGGATCGAAACGCTGGGATTTTCAAGTCTTCTCATCATCATCCTTTCACCGCGCCGGCGGCGATGCCACGCACGAAAAGCTTGCCGGAAACGAAGTAGACGACGAGCGGCACCAGGCCGGTCAGGATGGTGGCGGCCATGTTGACGTTGTATTCCTTCACGCCTTGCACCGAGTTGACGATGTTGTTGAGCTGCACCGTCATCGGATAGGTGTCGGGGCGGGTGTAGACGACGCCGAACAGGAAGTCGTTCCAGATGCCGGTCACCTGCAGGATGATGGCGACGACGAAGATCGGCAGCGACATCGGCAGCATGATGCGGAAATAGATGCCCCAGAAGCCGGCGCCGTCGACGCGCGCCGCCCGGAACAGTTCCTCCGGCATGGAAGTGAAATAGTTGCGGAACAACAGCGTCAGGATCGGCATGCCGAAAATGGAATGGACGATCACCAGGCCGCTTAGGCTGCCGTAGAGGCCGATCTCGCGCAGGATGATGACGATCGGATAGATCATCACCTGATAGGGAATGAAGGCGCCGACGATCAGGATCACGAAGAAAGTATCGGCTCCCTTGAAGCGCCAGTTGGCAAGCGCGTAGCCGTTCACCGAAGCGATGGCGATCGACAGGATGACCGACGGAACGGTGATGCGCACCGAATTCCAGAAGCCGCGCGAGAGCCCGTCGCAGTTGAGGCCGGTGCAGGCGCTGGACCAGGCCTTCACCCAAGGCTCGAAGGTGATCTCGAGCGGCGGCGAGAAGATGTTGCCGAGGCGTATCTCCGGCATGCCCTTGAGCGATGTCACCACCATCACGTAGAGCGGCAGCAGATAATACAGCGCCACCACGATCAGCGTGCCGTAGAGGAAGATGTTGCGGCGCGAGAACACATGCCGCGGCTTCGGCCCTCGCGGCCCGGATGCCTCAAGCCCGATAGAGCCCGTACCGGCAGGCAGGGGAACGGCAAGGTCAGCCACGCTTCTTGCCTCCGAATTCGAGATAGGCCCAGGGAACGATGACGACCACCACCGACAGCAGCATCATGGTCGAGGCGGCGAAGCCCTGGCCGAGGTTCTGGGCGAAGAACATGTAGTCATAGACATATTTGGCCGGCACTTCGGAGGCGATGCCGGGACCGCCGCTGGTTTGTGCGACAACCAGGTCATAGACCTTGACGATGCCGGCAGCGATGATGACCAGCGCGGTGATGAAGACCGGTCGCATCATCGGGATGATGATGAACAGATAGGTCTTCAGGGTGAGTATCCCATCCACCCGCGCGGCCTTCCAGATATCCTCGTCGATGCCGCGCAGGCCCGCCAGCATCAGGCACATGATGAGGCCGGTGCCTTGCCAGAGCGCGGCGATCAGGATGCCGTAGATGACGATGTCGGAATTGTAGAGCGGATCGAAGCTGAAGCTTTCCCAGCCGAGGCCGCGCACCACCCCCTGGATTCCGAACTCCGGGTTGAGCAGCCACTGCCAGACCAGACCGGTGACGATGAAGGAGAGCGCGAAGGGATAGAGGAAGATGGTGCGGAACGTGTCCTCGAAGCGGATCTTCTGGTCGAGCAGCGCCGCCAGTATGAAGCCGATGACCAGAGAGAACACCAGCGACAGCACGCCGTAGACCAGCAGGTTCTCGATCGAGACCAGCCAGCGCGGCGTCGACCACAGCCGATAATACTGGTCGAGCCCGACGAAGTTCAGCCGCGGCAGCAGTTTTGAATTGGTGAAGGAATAGAGCACCGTCCACGCGCTGCCGCCGACGAAGATCACCAGTGCGGTGAGGACCATCGGAATAGAGGCGACCTTGGCGTTAAGGTTGCGGAAGAGTTGGTTGGGGCGTTCGCTCTTGCTCATCTGCACAGCCGGGCTGGATCGGGTAAGGCCGAAGGGTCAGGGCCAAGGGTCAAGACTTGACCCGGAGCTCCCGGCCCCGCGGTCGCGGGCCGGGAGCGAGCGGTTCGTCGATCGTCAGTCCGCTGAGGCGACGATGTCGGCGAAGCGCTTTTGCGCCTCTTCCACGGTCATGTCCGGCTTGGCGAAGAACTCGGAGAAAAGGTCCTCCTTCTGCTTTTGGGTGTCTTGCGACAGCAGCTGGTCCGTCCAGGGCATGACGCTGCCCTTGGCCAGGATGTCGAGCCCTTTCTTCATGCAGTCGTTCGCCGCCTTGAGGTCGATATCGCCGCGGACCGGCAGCGAGCCCTTCTTGAGGTTGAAGGCGACCTGCGTCTTGGGATCGAGCAGCGTTTCGGCCAGCGCTTCCTGCGCCTTGGACTTTTCCGCGTCCTGCAGCAGCGGGAAGTAGAAGGCATCGCCGCCGGTGGCGATGACCTCGTTCAGGCCAAGGCCGGGAAGACACGTATAGTCCTTGCCGGCGGTCTGCCCGGCAACCTGGAACTCGCCCTGCGCCCAGTCGCCCATGATCTGGCCGCCGGCCTTGCCGGAGATGACGAGATTGGTGGCCTGGTTCCAGTCCTGCACATTGGTGTTCTTCGCCATCTTGCGGGCATCGTCCGCGGCCTTGAATACCTTCGCGACCTCGGGCCCGGCGGCGAATTCGGCATCCTTGTCGCGATAGACCTTCAAGAAAGCGTCCGTGCCGCCGACCGCCGTAAGCAGCACGTCGAAGGCGCCCGAGGATTGCCAAGGCTGCCCGCCGACCGCCAGCGGTATGATGCCTGCCTTCTCCAGCGCGGGGGCGGCCGCGACATATTCATTCCAATTCTTCGGCACCGGCACACCGGCCTTTTCGAAGGCCGCGTTCGACAGCCACAGCCACTGCCAGGAGTGAATGTTGACCGGCACGCAATAGATCTTGCCGTCGAGGGTACAACCGTCCAGCAGGCTCTTCGGCTGCACGATTTCCGCCCACTTGTCCCTGGTGGCGAGCTCGGTCAAATCGCGCATCAGACCGGCCTGCACCAATTCTTCCGCTTGCCTTCCGTGGTTGAACTGGGTGGCGCCCATCGGGTCGCCGCCAGTGATGCGGCTGATCATGATCGGCCGCGCCGTGCCGCCGGAGCCGGCGATAGCGCCGTCGACCCAATGATTGCCTGTCGCGTCGAACGCCTTGGCGAATTCGGCGACCGCCGCCGCCTCGCCGCCCGAAGTCCACCAATGGGTGACTTCCAGATCGGTCGCTGCCGCCGGGCCGGCGAATGGCAGCGCGGTTGTCACTGCCAACGCAGCGGACATGAATTGGTATCGCATTTCGGCTCCTCCCAGAATCTGAAACGTTACAGATTTTCGATACGGCAATTGTTGGAAACGCGCAACCCCCGAACAGGAGCAGCTCGGCATTTTTTCGAGCCGCGAACAAACCCGCCGCGCAATGCCCGCCTACTGCACCGCAGCAAGGCAGGTTGCCTTGCAAAGATGATGCTGCAATGCGTGAAATTCGGCAAAACCGTGCTCAGCGGCAAGCCTTGCCGACGCACACCGACTTTGCGTCGAACGGAGCGCCGCTCATCCAGGCTAGCTTTTACTGGCCGCTGCGCGATGGCAAGTGGCAATCTGTAACGTTTCAGTATATAGGGTGTTCATCACCGATTGCCGACCTGCACGGCAACTGCTATGCGCCTGACGGGCGGGATGAATGGACAGAGATCAGACGGAAAAGGACGACGAGGGCTCGGGCCGGCCGACATTGAAGACGCTTGCCTTCATGACCGGGCTGGGCGTCACCACCGTGTCGCGGGCGTTGAAGGACGCGCCCGAGATCGGCGCCGAAACCAGGCGACGCGTCCAGCTCGTCGCCAGGCAGATTGGTTACCGGCCCAACCGCGCCGGTGTGCGGCTGCGGACCGGCAAGACCAACGTCATCAGCCTCGTGCTTAACACCGAGCGCGAGATCATGAGCTTTGTCTCGGACATCATCTACGGCGTCTCGGAAGTCATTGCCGACACACCCTATCACCTGATCGTCACGCCCTATTCACGCTCTCAGGATCCCCTGGACCCGATACGTTATCTGGTGGAAACCGGTTCCGCCGACGGCGTCATCATTTCGCGCACCCAGCCGAATGACCCCAGGGCCCGTTACATGCTCGAGCGTGGCATTCCCTTTGCCACGCATGGCCGCACCGACATGGGGCTGATCCACCCCTATCATGATTTCGACAATTACGCGTTCGCGACCGAGGCTGTGCGCCACCTGGCCGGCATCGGCCGCCGCAGGCTGGCTCTGCTGGCGCCTCCAGTCGAACTGACCTACCACAGTCATACGCTGAACGGCTTCACCGATGCGCTGAGCGAGGTCGGCGCCAGCGAGATCCCGTTCAACACCGTTTCGGTCGACCATTCGATCGATCAGATCAGGATGAGGACCGCGCAGCTGATGCGCCGCGACGTCAGGCCTGACGGTTTCGTCAGCAGTGCCGCTGCCGCGACACTCGCCATCGTCGCCGGCATCGAGGACGCCGGCCTCAAGCTCGGCCGCGATGTCGACGTGGTGTCCAAGCAGTCGTCCGACCTGCTGCACCTGTTCCGCAGGGAATTGCTGGTCGTCAACGAGAACTTCCGGCTGGCCGGCGCCGAGCTCGCCCGCTCAGTGTTGGGCTGGATCGGCGGCGCAACACCTGGCTCCTTGCAAAGCCTGAGCAAGCCTGGCGAGGTTACGGCCTATCGCCGTCCCGACTAGAGCGAATACCTTCAAATTGAACTGGGCATCCCGCTCCATCTATTTGTTTTAGTCGCATTTCTGCGGCGCCAAGTGATTCCACTGGCTGCAAAAAAATGCGCGCTGCTGACTGGCCTGGGGCCGACGATACGGACCGGCAGGTGCGGAACCTGGACCTTCAAAAGCGGACAGGGATGACGGCGACTGCCGTAAAATGGGGCATCGAAGATAGGTGGATGCACGGAGATGATGGGGCCACTCCAATCAGCTTCCCAATGCTAGCCTTACGGCTGAGATCTGAAGCGGTTCATCTCGGCCTCTAATCACATGAAATCCGAGGTTCTCCGCGACGACATGTGGAGGTAGAACACGGATACCGGCGAGAAGATCTGCGGAGACCAGGATAGGTTGACCGAGAGCCTTGGATAGCGACTCCAGACGTCCAGTGGTGTTCACGACATCGCCGAAATACGCGATCTTGTGTCGCTCAAGGCAACGACCGGGCCGCAATGCAGGACGGCGCGAAACTCCGGCACCTGTCCGAAACGCGCTTGCCACGCCGCCGCCTGATCCCTTATGACCGCCGCGAAGTCGAAGACGCAACGAAGACACGCGGCGTCCCGCATGCCGCGATCCATGGGCCAGGTGACCACCGCCATATCCCCGATGTAGTCGTCAATAGAGCCGTGGGAGCGACGAACAGGAGACGCAAGTGCGTTGAATATCTGTCCGAGGTAGGCCTGGGTCTCCAGATCTCCGTACCGATCCGCGAAGTGCGTGGAGCCACTGACATCGAGGAACAGAAAGATCCGCTCCTCCTTGATGGGACGGTGATAACGACCGAGAAGCAGGCTGGTGAACAGGCTTGGCCCGATAAGGTCACGTACTCGGAACACGAATGCGACGAGGGTGGAGACGCCGAGTGAATACAGAAGACCGGACTCCGACATCACCATGGCTTCGCGAGCGGTGCTCATATAGCCGAGGAGATGGTGAAGCGCTGTGCCAGCGGCGGCATTGCCGATCAAGATCGTCAATACGTAGGTTGCGATCGTAGCCACGACGAAGACCGGCGTTGCCGCTTGCCGGATCACATTGCGCCATCGGCGCAAGATAAAGCCGCGCTCATACAACAGAATAGGCGTGCCGATGAACACGCCCCTGACTGCGGAGTGCAGTGCTTCGACATCGAACATCAGTGCGTAGGCCAAGCCCGCTACTGCCCCCACAATGGGTGCGAGGAGCCACTGCAAAGGGCGACGAAAGCGGTCCCGGCCGCGCCAAATATTCATTTCGTATCGGAGGGATTGCCCCGGGTGTGATTTCATCAGTTTTTGCCTTGGGCATGGTCGATCATGTATCGTGGCATGGCCGTTTTGCTCAGGCTAGACTCGCCACCTGAATTATGGCGTCTGCAAATGCCTTCGGTGCTTCCTGAGGAAGATTATGCCCTACGCCGCCGGATATGAGCCGGTGCTCGTATTTGCCGGAGAACATCTTGGCGTAGGCGCTGGGGTCGGGATGCGGCGCGCCGTTGGCGTCGCCCTCCAGAGTGATCGTCGGCACTGCGATGACCGGAGCTTTCGCAAGTCGCTGCTCCAACTCGTCATATTGTGGCTCGCCTTCCGCCAACCCAAGCCGCCAGCGGTAGTTGTGTACTACGATGTCGACATGATCCGGATTGTCGAAGGCGGTGGCGCTGCGCTCGAAGGTGGCGTTGTCGAAATTCCACTGCGGAGAAGCGAGTTGCCAGATCAGCTTGGCAAAATCCCGCGTGTATTTCCCGTAGCCAGCGCGGCCCCGCTCAGTGGCGAAGTAATATTGGTACCACCATGGCAGCTCGGCCTTTGGCGGCAGAGGCAACTTGTTGGCCTCCTGGCTGCCGATCAGGTAGCCGCTGACCGAGACAAGGGCCTTGCAGCGTTCCGGCCACAGCGCCGCGACGATGTTGGCCGTGCGTGCGCCCCAGTCGCAACCGCCGACGATCGCCTTATCGATTTGCAGTGCATCCATCAGCGCAATGACATCAATCGCGACCACCGCCTGCTGGCCATTGCGTGGCGTTTTGTCGGAGAGGAACCGCGTGGTGCCATAGCAGCGTAGATATGGAACGACGACCCGAAAGCCTTTCGACGCCAAGATCGCCGCAACGTCGACATAGGTGTGGATGTCGTACGGCCATCCATGCAGGAGGATAACGACCAACCCTTTGCCAGGACCGACCTCGGCATATCCAATGTCGAGCACGCCAGCTTGAACCTGCTTCAACGGACCGAACGACGTATTTGCTTGTGGTTCGATTGTGCTGGCGTCCGGTTTCGTAATGCTGGACTGCGCATTTGCCGAGCCCGTCATGGCAAACTGAGCGGCCGCAACGGTGGTGACGGCCACGCCCAACAAGTGGCGTCGATGGAGGTCGATCTGTTCGGTCATAGTGGTTTGTATCCGTTGATAAGGCATGGTGCCTGGTGGAGGATTATCTTCGGTCGACTGCCACATCGGACACGTTGACCGTGATAGGTGCGAATGCTTGGTTTGCGACCCCCTCGGCGTCATGCAGGAGCACACGCCGCCGTGTCGGGAATACGAACCCGTCAAAGGTTTTGTGGTCATAAGCGTAGTGTGCGACCGGCGGGTTTCCCGTGACGTCGGGCGAATAGTCCATGCGCCGCTGCATAAACGCATCGTCGAAATAAAAGACCTGATCGGCGTTATGGTTGGCGATGGTCTTAGGGAACGTGACGGCCAGCCGTCGCCACGTTTGCGCGCCCTCTCTCCAGGGGGCGATTTCTCGTGCTTCGACACCGGGCAGGGTGAAGACGAACGGCGCCGTGAGGTAGTTCCATACGGCGGCGCTCGTGAAGTACGCCACCTGGATCGCATCCCAGGGTGTGCTGCCATCCAGAAAGGGCAGCGGAAATGAGCCACGTGGATTGAAACGTTCCTCGATGATGCGGCCGTCGCGCGTAGCGATAGCGATCCGTTCGGGACCGACATCCAGCACGGACATACGGTCTGGCGCTGTGAAGGGCGCAAAAACGATGCGCTCGCGATGTGGATCGAGCGTGACCGTCTGCTTGGAATAGATGTCCGGCCAGCCCCTTGCAGCCCAAAATACGCCCCCGAGCGACATTTCCGCAGTGATGCTTGTAACGTTACCCCAGTTCTGCAAACCGCCATGCGCCTCTAGAACCGCCGTCAAAAGCTTGTCCATTTGATTCTCCTCTGGCGCGTTACCAGGCTGCCCCACTGAGTTTTCGCTTGGTTAGGCGGCCACGGCGATGCCGTACCGCGCCGGCGAGGCGTTGAGCGAAAGATTTGGGATGAGTTTCTGCCGCGCCGCTTCATAGGCGTGCCAGTCGGCGACGTCGGGAAGCGAGGGAATAGTCACCAACTCGCCCTGGTCGAGGCCGGCAACGGCCGCGTCGACGAGGTCATCGGACTGCATGATCGCCTTGCTCGGCAGATCGTCGAGTGAACCTCCTGATACGTCCCAGAAATTGGTGGCGATGGCGCCGGGCAGAACCGCCTGGATGCGCAGCTTCTTGTCCGCAAGCTCCTTGTGGAGCGACAGGCTGAAAGCGAGCACAAAGGCTTTCGTCGCACCATAGACACCGTTGAGGATTTCCGGCGCGATGGCGACTGCTGACGAGATGTTGATGATTGTGCCGCCGCCTCGCGCCACAAAGGCCGGAGCCGCTGCATAAGTCAGGCGGGTCAACGCCGTGATGTTGAGCCCGATCATCGCTTGCATCTTGTCGATGTCGGATTCCAGGAGCGGCGCGACAGCGCCGATGCCAGCGTTATTGACCAACATCGTGATGGCGGGATCGGCGCCGAGCAAGGTCTCGATCCGGCCCAGATCCGCCTTGTCGTTGAGGTCAGCCGCAACGGTGCTGACGCTGCAATTCGTTGAGCCGGCGATGTGCCTGGCCACTTTGTCCAGCCTCTCCAGGCTGCGCGCCACGAGAATGAGGTCATAGCCGCGGCGCGCGAGCCGGTCGGCGTAGATCGCTCCAATCCCGGCGGAAGCGCCGGTCACCATCGCGATGCCCATTTTGGAATACGTCATGATTGCTCTCCCATTCGATTGCGCTGGCAACTGCGCGTCAAACCATCAGCCGCAAACCTGGCTTGGATCGCCGGCTAAGTTTGGCAGCGGGACGGTGACCCGTCCCGCTCACCCAATTTCGGTTGCTGCTTAAAGCGGCAGCGGCTTGCCCGCCTGCTCCGCCACCATGTACTTGGCGTACCAGTCCGGCCAATTCTCATCGCGTTGGCCGCCGTTGCGCTTCTCGTGCTCGCCGTGGGCTAACCCCGCGCGCCACATTGCGGCCGCAAGGTCCGCTACCGAAGCATAGTCCGTCGTATTGGAATCGACCCGGCCAGGGAGCCGGGTGGTGACCTCCTGCAGCAGCCACTCGTTGCCGTCTGGATCCTTGAAGGTTGCGTAAGAGGAATAGCTCTGCCGCTCCGGATGCCTGCCGCTGACCGTTGGTTTGCCCGGACCGGCGCGGTGGAACACTTCGCTCACCTCGACGCCGTGGCCAATGAGTTCGGCGCGCGCGGCGTCAATGTCCGACACGACGAGGAAAAGCCCGCTTGCGGAGCCGGGCGCGGCCGGCGTGATGCCGGTGCCGAAATGGATCGAGGCCGGCGAGCCCGGAGGCGTGAACTGCATCGCCCGGAACGCGTCGCCGACGACGAAGTCGCCGTCGAGCCTCCAGCCCAGGCCTTCGTAAAACTGCTTGGAGCGTGCTGCGTCCGAAACTGGGATAACCACGGCCTCGAGCTTCATGTCGAGCGTCCGCGTTTCGATCGGTTTTTCGCTATGCGTCTGAGTGGTGCTGCTCATGTCGATCTCCTTAGGTTTAACCTGTTGAGCGTTGAACGCGTCCGGGCTGGGGCCTGGTACGCGCGCCTCAGAAATCTTGTCGGAGCGGTCGGAACGCCGCACGCAATTCGGCGGAAAACAGTTCGGGCTGCTCCCAGGCGGCGAAATGACCGCCCTTGTCGACCTCATGAAAGTAAATCAGGTTTGGATAGGCGCGCCGGGCCCACGTCTCCGGGGCCAGATAAGTTTCCTCCGGAAAGACCGTGATGGCCACCGGCAGCGCGATCTCGAGGGTCCGCTCCACGGCCGCAAAAACAACGCTGCGTCCACCGTACTCCCAGTACAGCCGCCCTGCTGAGGTCGCGCTGTTGCTCAGCCAGTACTGCGTAATGTCGTCCAGCACCTCGTCCGGGGTCTTTTCGGGATCGCTGTTGTCGTATGTCCAGCGCGAGAAGCCCGGATGTCCGAGCATCCACGCCGCGAGGCCTGTGGGAGAGTCATTGATGGCGTAGCCGATCGTCTGCGGCCGGGTGCCCATCATCGTAGCGTAGGATCTGTTCCCCATCTTGGCACCAGCGCTGAGCGCGTCAAACGCTGCGCGTTCCTTATCCGTGAGTCCCGTTGGCGCTGGCCCGCCGACGGCGAGCACCGCGGCAATCTCGGGCGGCACCACCGCCGGCAAGTTAATATGAATGCCGAGCAGACCTGTCGGCGCCTGGCGCGCCATCGCGCTGGAGACGGGGGAGCCCCAGTCGCCACCCTGTGCGACGTAGCGGGTGTAACCCAGGCGCTTCATCAGCTCCGCCCAGGTTTGCGCGATGCGATCCGGTCCCCAACCCGTCTCTGTCGGTTTGCCGGAGAAGCCATATCCCGGCATCGAAGGCAGGACGAGATCGAACGCGTCCTCCGCTCGTCCGCCATGAGCTGTGGGATCCGCCAGCGGGCCCACGGTCTTGAGCAGTTCGAACACCGACCCGGGCCAGCCATGCGTCATGATCAGCGGCAAAGCATTGGGATGCTTCGAGCGGACGTGAATGAAGTGAATGTCCACGCCGTCGATCGTTGTCATGAATTGAGGCAGGGTGTTGAGCTTGGCCTCGGCCTTTCGCCAGTCGTAGCCGGTGCCCCAATACTTGACGAGCGGCTTCAGCTTCGCCAACTGTATGCCCTGCGACTGGTCATCGACCGTCTCGCGATCCGGCCACCGTGTTTCGGCGATGCGCCGACGAAGGTCTTCGAGCGCCGCTTGCGGGATGCCGACGGTGAAGGGCCGGATCGAGCGATCTTCGGCCGCACTGGCGTTGGCCAAGGCGGAAAAGATGCAAAGCCCGAATGCCAGCACGGTCGCCAACTTGTGGAGCTTCATGGCTGAATCTCCTTGCCCGGCGAGTGGAACGTCACCGTTTGCTTGGTGAAGACGTTACCTTCGGCGTCCACCACCTCGACTAGGACCTTGTGCTGTCCGCGCGGCATGCCCACCAGGATGATGGTGTCGCTCTGACCGTAGTCCGCCCACGCCCAGGGCAGGTCGTCGACGGTGAGGTGCAGATGCCCGACGCGCGGAGACACATTGCGCGCGGCCGGCCCACCGACAGGCAGGATGCGCAGGTTCTCCACCCGGTACGGGATGAACACCACGCCCCCGGCCAACGGACCCGGAAGCGGCGGCTCCACGATCAGCTTTGGGGCGGGCTCGTTGTCGATGGGCACGACCGTGCTCTGGGCGAACGCACCCGTGGCGAACACGGTGCAAGCCGCGAGTGCGGTGAGCGTCTGGATGAGAAGGTTCATTGCATTCTCTCCTTTTGGAGATGCGCTGGGGGTTAATCGCCAGGCGGAGGATGACGCGCACGTCCGGCGCGCCATCCCCGCTCAACACTTCACGCCGTCCGCAACGTCTTGAACGATGCGCGCACGTCGTCGGTGAAGTACTTCGGCTGTTCCCATGCCGCGAAGTGGCAGCCCTTGGGCGGGTGGCCGTAATGCAGGAGCTTCGGGAACGCGCGCTCGGTCCAACTCTTCGGCGCCGTGTAGATCTCGCTGGGGTTCGCGCTCACGCCGACGGGAATGGTGATGCCTTTGGCGTCGAAGAAGCCCGCCTTCGCCGTTTGCCGGTGTTCCCAATAGAGCCGGGCCGACGAGATGGCCGTGTTGGTCAGCCAATAGAGCGTGATGTTGTCGAGGATGTCGTCGCGGGTAAGGCCCTCCGGCTCCCCATCGAAGGAGCGGGCTATCAGTGCATAACTGTCCGCATCGTGATCGAGAATCCATGACGCCAGGCCGACCGGTGAATCGACGAGCCCGTAAAGCGTCTGCGGACGAAGCGCCATCTCGTTGGCATAGCCCAGGCCGAACTTGTAAAAGAAGGCGACCTGCTCGTAGGCGCGCTTTTCGTCGGGCCCGAGATCGGCGGGAGGCGGACTGCCGGCGGCAAGCGCCTTCACAATCTCGGGCGGAATGGTCGCTGGCATATTGGTGTGGATGGCGATCAGCTCGGGAGGCGCCATCAGAGCCATCTGTTCGGTGATGAGAGCCCCCCAGTCGCCGCCCTGTGCAACAAACCGGTTATAGCCCAGGCGCTTCATCAGCACGGTCCACGCTTTCGCGATGCGCGCCGGATCCCAACCGGGTTGGGTCGGTTTGGCGGAAAAGCCGTAGCCCGGCATCGACGGGATCACCACGTCGAACGCGTCGGCCGCGGTTCCGTCATGCGCCGTGGGGTTCGTGAGCGGATCGATGACCTTCAGCAGCTCGATGACCGAACCGGGCCAGCCGTGCGTGATGATGACCGGCAGCGCACCCTGATGGCTTGATTTCACGTGGATGAAGTGGATGTCCAGCCCGTCGATCTCGGTGACGAAATGCGGCAGCGACTTCAGCTGCGCCTCGCACTTGCTCCAATCATATTCCGTTCCCCAGTACTGAATGAGCTTCTGCATCGTCGCGAGTTGCACGCCTTGTGTGTCGCCTGCCGCCAACGTCGCCGAAGTCCGCCGAGAAGCTGCTTCGGACACCAACTCGTGATCGGGCCAGCGCGTGGCGGCGATGCGACGGCGTAGCTCGTCGATCTCCTCCTGCGGGAAGCTGACGGTGAAGGGGCGGATTGAACCGGCATCGGCCGCGGCCGCCGGCTGAGACGAGGTGAAGTTGAACGCGGCAGCACCTGCCGAAGTGGCAAGCAATGCGGTGGCCGATGTGGCAAGAAAGTCGCGCCGATTTGGCGCCGGTGATGCCGTGGACATGATCAGTCTCCTTCGTTGCGCGATGCCATTAGAGGGGTTGAACACTTTAGTTGTGCTCTCACTCCAGTGCGCGCTCCATCGGACGTAGGTTGGTCGTGACCGCGTGTTCGTTTATGGCGGTCATACCTAGGTTTATAGGCCTCGACGGGCCCGAGCGTCCCTCGGTTGAACGGATGCGCTTCGACGATTGGACTTTGCGGTCTGCTGAGCCTGATCGTGCCCAGCGATCGGCGACGCGCTAGTCGCTCTCACCGGCATTGTTTTTCAATGCAACGTCGAGGCAGCGAGACAGCGTGTCGCCGTCAAAAGGCTTGCTCAAAAAGCAGACGGCGCCTCGAACCAGCGCTTGAGCGCGCGCCTTTTCATCGGGAAAGGCCGTGATGAAAATGATGGGCGTTTTATGTCCACGCGAGCGCAAGACATCGTGCAACTCGATTCCGCTCATCTCCGGCATCTGGATGTCTGAAATCAGACACAAGGTTTGAGTCAGTTGTTCCGAGTGCAAGAACGCACGTGCGGATGGGAACGCGTGGGCGACAAACCCAAGCGACCGTACAAGACTCGCAGTTCCGCTTCGGATGGATTCGTCATCGTCGACGATTGAAATAACGGGGGTGTCTGGCAAGCGATTGGCCCATCTATGCACACCGACAATGGTACGAGTCGGCTGTGTTCGAAAGTCATACATAGATATGAGGCTACGAGGACATTTCCCGGCCGATACCGAGTGCTTCGGCCATTTTGACCAGGTCCGCGAGCGATTTCGCACGCATCTTCTTCATCGCATGGCCGCGATGAATCTTAACCGTAATCTCGCTGAGGCCGATGTGAGCGGCGATCTGTTTGTTCATTAAGCCAGTAGCGACGAGCGCCATCACCTCCTGTTCGCGCGACGTCAGGCTGTCGAACAGGCCCTTTAAGTCGAGCCGTGCGCGATCGGCATCCAGTCTGGCCCGGTCGCGGGTGATCGCGGCGGTGACGGCATCCAACATATCCTGGTCGCGAAACGGCTTGGTGATGAAGTCGACGGCGCCGGCTTTCATAGCCCGTACGGACATGGGGATATCGCCGTGTGCAGTGATGAAGATGATGGGAATATGGACATCGGCCTTGGTCAACTCGGCATGAAGCTCAAAGCCGCTCAACCCCGGTAGCCGAACATCGAGAACCAGGCAGCTCGGGATCGGAGGCAGCTTGCTTTGCATGAGTTCGTTCGCCGAATGGAATAGTTCGGCGCGCAAACCGACCGAGCGGAATAACAGGCCGAGCGCGTCGCGGATTCCGGCGTCGTCATCGATCACATAGACAGCAGGCTCGACTTCTGTCGTCGGCTGCAAACTGTTCGGTGCGACTTTGATCACAGACGGATCCTCGTCATGCGGAGACAGAGCGAATTGCGCTAAAATGAAATATGGCACCCCGGGGCGTGTTCGGGGCCGCCCACAACCGCCCATCGTGGGCTTCGACGATCGATCTGCAGATCGACAGGCCCATCCCCATGCCGTCGGGCTTTGTCGTGAAGAGCGGGTTGAATATTCGATCCACGTCTTGCGGACCAATTCCTGTTCCAGTGTCCGCAACCGAAACTGTTACGTGGCCATCGTCATGCAACTTGGATTTCACGGACAGCACCCGCGCCCCGCCGACCGCAGCCATGGAATCGATGGCGTTCGTGATCAGGTTTACAAGCAACTGCTGTAGCTGGATTCGATCACCTGTTACCCGCGGCAGGCGTTCATCCAGCTCGGCTTCGACCATTATCCGGTGTTTCGCCAGACCCTCTCGCACCAGGGTGAGTGTTTCCCCGATAAGGCCGTTGAGGTCGAGCGGAGCTCGCTTGCGGTCTTCTTTCTTGAAGATCGTTCTAATTCCGTCGATCACCGCAGCCGCGCGATGACCACCGGCGATAATCTGCTTGAATGCCTCCTTTGCTTCCTCCAGATCGGGCATCGAGCGACCGAGAAAGCGCAAGCCCGCATCGGCGCTCGTTATCATGCCAGATAGAGGTTGTTTGACTTCATGCGCAACCGTGGCCGCGACTGCGTCGCCGGTTACCAGCCGCGCCTCGCGCTCGTGACGCTGGCCACGGACCGCTCCGAGAAGCCGCGTATAAAGGGTTGTTATCTCATGAAGCAGAACCATAAGGACGAGACCGCTGGACAGAACTCCGAAGATGCGGACGGTATACCAGCCAAGGCTGAAGCGGGCCGGATCGGGGTAATAGCTTAAAGGCATCTCTATCGTGAATAAGATCATGACGACCATCAACCAAAGATCGAGCATTGAGTGTCGCCGGATCCAGAGCACGACGATGGCGACGATACTCAACAACGCGACCGGCGCACCCACATAGGGCCACACCGGGCTAAGGCGAGTGGAATCGAGGGTCACGCGCGGTAACGACGCTTCGCCCGCTATGAAAAGAAAAGACGCTAACGAGACCACAGCTGCAGTCAGGGCGACACTGACAGCGATCTGCCCCCGCACGGTACCCTGTCGAAATCGTTTGCTGGGGTTCGAGCCCTTTGAGAGGGCATAGCCTATGACAAATAGGGGAAAGCCAGCGTGCTGGAAAAAGTAGATCCATGACGTACTCTGCATGCCGCCCACCAGGCCGCCCTTTGGCGTGAACAGACCTGGAAATGCCAGAACAAACGGGATCAGCATGAGCGCTGTAAAGAGATATCCGCTTGCAATCAGGAGCGTGGCACGTGAGCGCAGGATGGAAAACTGAGTGTACAGGAGGATTGCGGTGATCGAATCGTTCACGAACATCGCTGTCGCATAGGCAGGGACGAAGGCGTCGACCCGGCTCAGATGGATGCCCGAGAGCGGACTAACAGTGATCAACACGTAGACGGCCAACAGGCCAAGCACAAAAACGAGAGCGAGCTGCTTCTGCGCCTGACTTGGCGGCAAGCTCGAGAGGACGAAAAAATCGTCCTCTGGGACTGTCACGACTGTCCTCTCCATAAGATACTCATCGCAGCGGCTGCAGCGCGCGGCACGAAAGTCATGGCGCTCGAAAATGATAAAGCTATTTTGCCTGAACTCATCGTCATTCTACCACCCGGGCTGCCAAGTAACAACGAACCAGGAGGCGCGTCAGCGAGATCGCACTTTCCTGCCAATGACCCGATCTCGAACGTGGATCTTCCCCGATCGGCGATTGGGCCGTGGCCCATCAAAACCGAGCAGCGGCGGATTGGGCTGCCCTGCTTGTTCGGCTTGTGCCCGGATCGACTCGAGTCCGTAGGCTCGGGCGCACAAAGATTCGTCAGCGCGTGCCAATGACCGCAATGGGTCCGGCTCCGGCTGCTCGGTGTTGGGCTGGAACGGCGGCGCAACACCTGGCTCCTTGCAGAGCCTGAGCAAGCCGACCGGGGGTTCTGGCCTATCGCGCTCCTGACTGATCTTTTTGTTCAAGCATCGGATTTTTTCCCAAACCAGAAGTCACAGATGCGTGCCTGGCGGCCGCTCTGCCCCGGGTTCTCTGGAACCCGACCCGAATGCATCGTCCCGTCAACATATGTTGACACGAGACGATTTCGTCAACTAATGTTGACGCATGATCGATGTCCGCCAACTGCCCACACCTGACCAGCCGGAGGAAGCATTGGCTGCGGTCGTTGCGCTTCGGCGAGCGGCTGACCTATTGGAGCGTAGAGCGGTCAGGGCGGCCCTGAAGCAAGGTTGGTCCTGGGCGAAGATTGCCCAGGCACTCGGCATCTCCAAACAGGCAGCCCATAAGCGGCTGTCCGACATCAACGCCCAGGATAATCCGCCATAGGAGACGATCATGCTCAGCGGCATCAAAACCCGTCTATCGAACGTCCGCACCATCAAGACACTGTGCGAAAGTGCCGAAAACTACGCTTTAAAGGACCAGCAGCGACAGGCCGGCGCCGAACATTTCCTGCTGGCGGCCATCGATCTTCCCGACAATACCGCCCGTCTCGCATTCCGCGAAATTGGGGCGGATGCCGCTGGCTTCCGCGACGCGGTCGGCGCTCAATATTGGGAAGCCCTGCGCTCCGTTGGGGTGAACGCCGGCGAACACAAATCCGGGGGTTTAGCCCCAGAACCGCTTCAGGGAGCGGCAGGCCTCTATGACGCAGCCCCGTCGGGAGCTGAGGTGATGAAGGAATTGGCGGCCAACCGAAACGATCACCGTCCACTGCTGGGTGCGCATGTCGTGGCTATAGTCGCAGCGATGGAGCAGGGAGTGGCGGCACGTGCGTTGCGCTGCATGGGAGTCGATCCCGCTGCGCTGAAGGCGGCGGCGAACAAGTTCTCGCGCGCCAGCTGACGGAAGGTGGTGTAGGTTGGTTTGTCAGTGGCGGACGGAGTGTTCGAACGCATGCGCCGAAATATTCGGCTGAACTTCGGCAACACAACTATGTCTGCTTTTGGAAGGCGATCGACAGCTCGAACGACGCCCATTGCGGCGCAAAGCGGAACGGCGCTTAAGCCGTGTTTCGGGCTTTTGATCCGAGTTCCCGTGCTAGCTCAACGAATGCTCTGTGCGCCGCGGATGGATTCCGTCGTCCCGGGTAATAGATGCAGAGTTCGTCGGAAGGCGGCAGCCATTCCTTCAGAACGCTGATCAACCGCCCTGCCTCAATATCCTCGCGCACGTCACGTTCCATTACGTAGCCCAGCGCCACGCCTTCGAGCACTGTGCCGCGGGACAGGCTTGCCTCATCCAAAGTCATCGGTCCGTTCACATCGATCAATAGCGGTTCCCCATCCTTCTCGAAGCGCCAGCGAAAGAGCGCGCCATTCGGCAGCCGGATACGGATACACCGATGTTGAAGGAGGTCAGTCGGTGTGGAAGGCGTACCATAGCTTTTGAAATAGTCGGGCGAGCCTATGACCACATTTCTCTGCGGCCGACCCAGCGAGATCGCAATCATGTCACTCGGCACGAGGGTGGCGCGACGCACGCCCAGGTCGAATCCTTCCGCGACGATGTCCAAGAGCCGTCCCTCGGTGACCAGATCGATATGGACCTGCGGGTAACGCCTGATGAACTCCAGAAGCAGGGGTGAAAGGATTTCTCGCGCGGCAGTGGCATAGGAATTGATGCGGAGCGTTCCCGTGGGGTTTGCCTGCTTTGAGCGCGCTTCATCCATGGCACCATGGATGTCCTGCAACGCTGGACGGACGCTCTCGACGAACAGGCGACCGGCATCCGACAGAGATACGCTGCGGGTGGTTCGGTTGAGCAAGCGAACGCCAAGGTGGGCCTCCAGCTTGCCGACGGCATTGCTAAGGGCAGTCGTCGACATTCCCAGTTCAAGCGCCGCGCCGCGGAAAGAGGATCTGCGAGCAACGGCTACGACAGCTTCCAGATCGTGAAGGCCTGGTCTCGCCATTATCCCACTTTCCGCAATTCGACATCCATACTTATCCCAATTATCCGAACATCGAAATACGCCTACTTGTGGAGCGAACAATTCCCCAGAGGAGATGAGAGATGCAACTGCCTCAGGCGATCCAGGCTTATTTCGAAGCGGATCGGAAGAACAACTGCGAGGCTCTGCTGGCCTGTTTCGCGCCGAGCGCCGCTATCCATGACGAGGGCCGCTCCCACTCCGGGCACTATGCCATCGGCAATTGGTGGGAATGGTCGAAAGCCAGGTATCGGCACGTCGCCGATCCGCTCGAAGCCCTCACTGACGAGCACGGGACGAAGGTGATCGCCAAAGTCACTGGCGAGTTTCCCGGCAGCCCTGCAAATCTCACCTACATCTTCCGTCTGATGGGCGACAAGATCGCAGCCTTGGAGATCGGCGCATGAGCGACTTCCTGAACCTGTCAGGCAAGCGCGCCCTGATCACTTCCGGCACAAAGGGAGCCGGTGCCGCAACCGTCGACCTGTTCCGCAAACTCGGCGCGCGTGTGCTGACGACGGCCCGCTCGTTCCCCGCGAACTCTTCGGCGGAGCTTTTCGTGGCTGCCGATCTTTCCACCAGCGAAGGCTGCTTCACGGTGGCCGAAGCTGTCAGGGGTAAGTTGGGCGGCGTCGACATTATCGTTCACATGCTCGGCGGTTCTTCCTCGCCGGCAGGCGGCTTCTCGGCGCTGGGCGCGCCGTGCGGCTCGACCGAGAACTGATACCGGGAATGATCGCGCAGGGAAGCGGCGTGGTGATCCACGTCTCTTCCATCCAGAGGCTGCTTCCCCTGCCGGAAGCCACGACCGCGTACGCCGCGGCGAAGGCGGCGTTGTCGACCTACAGCAAAAGCCTCTCCAAGGAGGTGTCGCCGAAAGGCGTGCGTGTCGTTCGCGTGTCACCAGGCTGGATTGAAACCGAGGCCTCCGTCGAGCTCGCCCGACGTCTCGCGGATGAGGCAGGCACCGACGTCGAAGGCGGCATGAACATCATAATGGACTCCCTCGGTGGAATCCCCCTCGGTCGCCCCTCAAGCCCTGCCGAGATCGCCAATCTCGTCGCCTTTCTGTCTTCCGATCGTGCCTCTTCGATCACGGGTGCGGAGTACACAATCGACGGAGGAACCGTGCCTACAGTGTAAAAAAGGCCCATGCTTGCCGGCTTAGGCCGTGCTCCTCCAGACCCCCGTATGTTCATAGATCGCGTCACGTAGCTCCCTGACGTCACGGTTGATCTGGTTGAGATGCGCTGGGCTTTGTCCTGAGGAGGAAAGCAGAGCGTCAGCAAGGCAGCCTGCACGAGATCTGAGTTCGCGTCCCTTATCAGTCAGTGCAACCACGACCTGCCTCTCGTTCGCGGGATTCCGCGTCCGGCGCAGAAGTCCTGCCGCTTCGAGCCGTTTGAGCAAGGGCGTCAGAGTGCTCGACTCCAGCGCGAGCCTTTCGGCGATGCTGCCAACGGTCAGCTTGTCCTCGCGCCAGAGGACATTGAGTACGAGGTATTGGGGATAAGTCAGGCCCAAATCGTCCAGCAGTGGCTTGTACACCCTCTGGATCGCCATGCCGGCAGAGTAGATCGCGTAACAGAGCTGATCGTCGAGCGGCAATGGGTCGTTGAATTTTTTCGCTGGCATGGGTGCTCTCCTTGGACCCCGATATAGCGTACCCGATCCCAAAAAAGAATATCGCGATAAAAATTATGCTGGACATATCGCGGCTGGAACCGTAGAGAAAGATATCGCGATAATTGTTATCGGGTGAATAAGAGGAGATCAGCATGACTTCCAGGACGACCAATCTTCTGGCCGCAACCGCCGCCGTCGCAGGAATTGCCGCAGCCACGGCCACTCACTCTGCCGAGATAATTCCCGACAACCAGACCGTCCGGAACGTGGTGCTGGTGCACGGCGCGTTCGCTGATGGATCGGGTTGGCGCGGCGTCTATGACGAACTGACCGCCCGCGGCTACCGTGTGTCGATCGTCCAGAACCCGCTTACCTCGCTTGCGGACGACGTTGCCGCAACCAAACGCATTCTTGACCGTCAGGATGGACCTGCGGTCCTTGTGGGACATTCCTGGGGCGGCACCGTGATAACGGAAGCAGGTACCCACTCAAACGTCACAGGCCTGGTTTACGTATCGGCGTTGTCGCCAGATGCCGGAGAGACGACTGCGCAGCAGTACGAAGGCTATCAGAGCCCGCCTGAATTCGTCATCGAAACTACCGCGGACGGCTTCGGCTTCGTTTCTCCCGACCGGTTCAAGATTGGCTTCGCTAACGACACGACGGACGCGGATGCCGCTTTCATGCGGGACTCTCAGGTGCCGATAAACATGTCCGCCTTCGCAACCAGGCTCGAGCATGCCGCCTGGCGAAGCAAGCCGAGCTGGGCAGTGATTGCTACCGACGACAAAGCCTTCGATCAGCGTATGTTGCAAGCGATGGCGAAGCGCATCGGGGCGACAATCACGGAGGTCGCGGCAAGCCATGCGGTCTTTATGACTCAGCCAAAGGTCGTCGCTGACGTGATCGACGAAGCTGCCCGCAAGGGATCTGTCGAGGCGCAATAGTTCGGCCACGCGCCGTGTGCGGACATTTCGAGCTTTAAGCTGTCATAAACGAAAATACGGCCGCCGGATGGCTCATCCGGCGGTTTTGTTTCGAGAGTGTTTCTCTCCGACTCCGCAGACCACTGCCGGTTGTCTCCTTGAAGGCAATCCGGCAGTGGACTGCGCTGGCACTTCTTCGCTACGACCAAGGCGGTCGAGGAATGACCAGGTTCAGGCTCGGCCGGGACGTCGACGCGGTGTCCAAGCAGTCGTCCGACCTGCTGCACCTGTTCCGCAGGGAATTGCTGGCCGTCAACGAGAACTTCCGGCTGGCCGGCGCGGAGCTCGCCCGCTCGGTGCTGGGCTGGATCGGCGGCGCGGCACCCGGCTCCTTGCAGAGCCTGAGCAAGCCGACCGGGGTTATGGCCTATCGCCGTCCCGACTAGAGCGGATGCGGTCAAATTGAGCTGGGCCATCCCGCTCCATCTATTTGTCTTAGCCGCATTTCTGCGACGCCGAGTGATTCCACTTGGCTGCAAAATGCGCGCTGCTGACTGGCAGCCTTGGGCCGAAAACAGACCGGCAGCTTCGGTCTGCAAATCGTCCAGAGCGGACATATACGTTGGGCGCGGGCATCGTCGTGAGACGCGCGGCCGCAAGGACACTTCGACGTTGCCGCTCCCGCCCTACGGGCTCAAGATTCACTCAGCGCTCGACGCATTCTGGCAGGTGCACAGGCTTTTCGAAACGGGCCACCGCCTCTGCCTTTGCACAGGGCGGGAAACCGGCGAGCCGCATGGTCTCGATGAGCCGCCGCCTGTCGTCTTCATTTGTGTCAGGAAGGCTAACAAATCCCTCTATGGTAAGATCGGGAAACCATTTCAGTGCTTCCGCAAGCGCGGTTTTCGCTTCCGCCGTTCGGCCGGAGGCGGCCAGCGCAGCTGGGCGATATACCCACATCCGTCGACCGTAGTTCTCCGGACCCATTTGCTTCTGCATGCGAAGCGCGTCTTCATAGCGTCCGGCCATGAAATAGGCAGCAGCAAAAAGCCTCGTACTCGCCATCGGGTAGTTCGGGTTAAGGCGGATTGCCCGATCGGCCATCTCGGCACCGCGCTGCGGCTCGCCGAAGCTGGATGCCAAGAAAGCGTAGAAGCTCAGAATTTCGAACTGGTTCGGCGCCATGCGTAGCGCCGTGTCGAATTCCATCTTGGCACGTGCAAGATCATTCCTGTCGCCGAAACTGAAGCCCAGCACGGCGTGCGCCTCCGCGTCGCTCGGGTCGAGCATGACCGCACGTTCGGCAGCCTCGGCGGCCAGTCGGAAGTTGGCCTCGAAATCGGCGCCGAAACTGGGCATGACGCCATACGCGTGATAGAGCTCGACCCAGGCGCGCGCGAGCCCCGGGTCGAATTCGACGGCGCGTTTGAGGAGCTTGATGGCCTCCTCGACATCGGCGCGATTCATCTTCGCAAGCTTTTCCGTGCCGAGCAGGTACAGCTCGTAGGCAGTAAGGTCGCTTGGCGGCTTGCGATGCGCCGCAATCCGGCCTGCAACCTCGATCACGCCGTGCCCGCCGCCGAGGCGGTTGGAGACCTGCTCGGAGATCTCCGTCTGGATAGCGAACAGATCTTCGTCGGGCCGGTCCCAGCGGTCCGACCATAGATGTTTGCCGGTTGCCGCGTCGAGGAGCTGCGCAGTGATGCGCAGCCGGCCGGCCTGGCGCTGGATCGAGCCTTCGACCACGAAACCGACCCCGAGCGTTTTGGCGATCTCGGCCAAACCGATCGATCTTCCGGCATATGTTTCAGTCGAGTCGTGCGCGATTACTTGAAATTCCGGGAAACGTGCGAGATCGGTGATGATTTCTTCGGTCAGGCCGTTGCCCAGTCGGCGTGCGGACGTCTCCTCACCCAACACGTCGAAGGGCAGCACCGCGACCAAAGGCTTGCCGCCAGGGGAGAGGGGCCGCAGCATCCACCCTGCAGCAGCGGCGACAGCAAGCACAATCAGTAGCGACCCCACAAAGGCGGCGAGCGGTCGCTGGAGCGCGCGATTACTCGTCCGGCTCGTGGCGGGCATCGCAGCCGCATTCGCCTCCGGCAGCGCCAGCATGTAGCCGCGCCGCGACTTGGTCTTCAGGATGGCATGTCCGTCATCCTTCAGTGCGCGTCGGATCTCGTGGATGCATTGCACCAAGCTGTCGTCAGTGACTGCCGTTCCCGCCCACACCGACTGCATCAGCTCACCCTTGGTGACGAGTCGGTTGGGG
Organism: Mesorhizobium sp. WSM4810; assembly: GCF_055811235.1. NCBI lineage: Bacteria > Pseudomonadati > Pseudomonadota > Alphaproteobacteria > Hyphomicrobiales > Phyllobacteriaceae > Mesorhizobium > Mesorhizobium sp. WSM4810. The sequence continues at coordinate 145,777 of NZ_JBVVQV010000008.1, forward strand.
TTGTTCGACAAATAGCGGAGCACCGCGAACGCCTGCGGCCTGAGATCAATCGGATTGCCCGGCCCGTCGCTCAGCGTTTCGTTGCTCAGGTCCGCAACTACCCCATTGATAAGGAGCCTGGTCGGCGCCGGGGTGTTCATCGGCTATCTCAATGTCGCTGTCTTGCCTGCCTCGCTTCTTACCATAGTTTTCGGCGCCTGGACTGTCGCCCGATCGTCGTTTCTTCGGCAAAAGATCGTACGGCATTCGTTACTCGACAAGCCCTTCGGCTCACCCTCATGGCAACGTCTTCGGCATTGTCCCGAACAGCCGCCCAACCACAAACTCGTTGCATCGAGAGGAGGACCCACCCATGAAGCCGCGATCAGTCAACGCACGTCGTATCGGCATACTTGTGTTCTCACTGTGTGCTCTCGGGCTCATTCCCTCAGCGCCGATGGCCGCGGATGCCAAATTGGTCGTCGAGCCGGTGGTCGAGAAAAAGGTGAAGGAACTGCCACCCGGACCATTGTTCTGGCGGTTGGAGAATTTCCCCACCCTGGCCCAGGCCCAGGGCGCTGCGGGCTCCACCTCGCTTGCGGCGGAGGTCGCAGGCAAGGTCTGGCTGTTCACGCTTGGGCCGAAGGACGGCGCCACTGCCGGCGGAACCAAGGTAACTGAGATTGGTCCCCTCCCATCGGTCAGCGCGAGCGAATACTTGCTGCGCATCAACCGTGCCGGCGGCGCGCCCGGCGCCAAGTCGTCGATCCATTCACATCCGGGACCGGAGGCCTTCTATGTCCTGGCCGGCAAGCTCGGCCAGAGGACGTCCCACGGCGTGGCTTATGCCGAAGCCGAAACGATCATGGTCGGGCATGGCGCCGATACTCCTATGGAAGTGTTCAACGCCGGAACAACCGATCTCGATCAGTTGGCCATCTTCGTGGTGGATGCCAATCGGCCGTTCTCGTCGCCGGCCAGCCTCGATTGAAGCGACATTTCGCTGGGTCGCGCGAATGTTTGGACGGCGACGAGGCGCCACCCCGGCGCTTTCATCACGGCGCGGTATCTACAAGAGCGGCGCATGCTGTTCAGGTATCGCGTCCGCTTGCCGCGAATGCAAATCCTCGATCGCCGCGGCTCGGGCGCCGTTGCGCTGGCATCAACCTGGCCTGCTGCTCCATATGGCGCAACCACGATTTCCACCGTGGCCGCTGACAATGTCGGCTTTCAGGCGGTGGCAAAGCTGACTTTAGGGGCCGATATCAGGCGCGAAGCGGCCAGAAATGCAGAGTCGAGCAGCCGTTGTCACCACGCAAGCCGTTGGCCGTCGCGGAAGAAGCCGCCGGTCGGGCCATAGTTCGGCAAGGTCTCGGCTCAGACGATGCGCTCTGCCGCGAGCACGCGGGTCAGGGCGTTGAGCTTGCCTTGTTTATGGCGGGCATGGCAGGCGCTGGTCCTTCTGCTATAGCTTTGAGTGCAGCCCTTAGGGCGCCGCGGCGCTGTCCCCGCGGCCGTGTAGCCGGGAGCGCTTCGTAATACGGCCCTGCACTAGGCCGGTCCTTACCATCTGCTGATCTTTCGCTTATGGTCGCCGTTTCGATTTCTCCCAGAGCCGCGATGTTGCAAAACTTTGGACCATTCCAACTCGATGAGGAGGCGCGCTCGCTGAGGCTGCGTGGAGCGGCACAGAAGATTCAGCCGCGCGTCTTTGACCTTTTGGCCTACTTGGTAAGGAATGCAGGTCGGGTAGTGCCGAAGGACGAGCTCATGGATGCTCTTTGGCCGGACCTTACGGTTACCGAAGCTTCCCTGCAGCGCGCCGTGAGCTTGGCCCGTCGCGCGCTTGCAGCCGGAGGGTTGGCGAATTCCATCCGCAGCTTCGTCAAGCATGGCTATCGCTTTGGGATCGACGACCCCCTCCTCGGCCAGATTGCGCCGACTGAGGCTAGCGACGATCTGGAGATTTCTGCCGCACGAGACCTGGCGATCCAGCGGGACTGGGCGGGCGCGGCCGAGCGGTTCGACGCCATCTCCCGGACGCGGGAGCTGGACCCAGGCGATCTTGATCTCTGGGCTCTGGCGGTCGAGTGTTGCGGCCGTCCCGTCGCGGCGATCCCAATACTTTCTCGTGCGGTCGCGGCTCATATGCGGATAGGTCAGTTGGTGCGGGCCGCACGAGCAGCCATCACATTGGCAAAAATCCATCTCGAACGCGGGGCGGCGGACGCAGCCATCGGCTGGCTGGAACGGGGCGGCCAGTTGCTGACCGGCTTGAGCGACAGCGGCACGATGGGTTATCTTTTGTGGATGAAGTCGCGCCTTGCCACTTTCGGAGGCCGACCGAAGGAAGCTCTTGAGCTCGCATCGAAGGCATTCGAGCTGGCCGAGCAGACCGACGATCAGGGACTTCGGGCACTGACGCTGGTTTACAAAGGCTTCTACAACCTCTCCCTCGGCAGGGTGAACGAGGGCAGTGAGCAGCAGAACCACGCCGCCGCCATCGCACTCTCCAGTCAGGTCGACCCGATCACCGGCAGCTTGGTCTACTGCAATATCCTTTGGAGCTGTCGCACTTTCGCCGATTGGCCCCGTGCAAGGCAATGGAGCGAAGGCTTCGAGAGCTGGTGTGAAGCCAGTTTCGCGGAAAGCCCAGGCGCCTGCGGTTTGCATCGTGCGGAAATAGTTGGAGCGCAGCGAACGCTCGGCGAGGCCCTGGCTAACATTGAGGCAGCGATTCCGAAGCTGGCGGACGAAGAGGCTTGGTCTCTGGGCGAGGGCTACCGCGTCCGAGGGGACATTCACGCAATGATTGGCGACCTCTCCCAGGCGAAGTCGGACTATGCAATGGCGTATTCGATTGGATGGGACGCTGAACCGGGCAATGCCGTTCTGCTCTTTGAGACAGGCGACGTGGAGGCTGCGCTTGCTACGCTTCACCGTGCTCTAGAGGGGCTCTCTTGGTTTCACCTGCAGCGTCGCGGACTGCTCTTGGTCAATGCCGCTCGCCTAGCCGCCCTGGGCGGTCGGCCGGAATTGGCCGCCGGTTTCCTCGCGGAAATCGACGCCTCCCCGGAGCGCTGGCCTCAGCCTGCGGTGCGGGCGATGATCGCCGAAACCCGCGCCGCTCTCCTCCCCGCCGATGACCCCCAGGCGATGCAGCTTCGTCTCCTCGCCCGTCAGCTTTGGACAAGTGCCGGCGTAGAGTATCACGCGGCACGTCTCCGGATCGACTTGGCGCGTCGCTTCTTCGACATGGGTGACGTTAGCGGCGGCACCTCGGAACTGGCAGCTGCCGAGCGCACCGCCGCGCGTATCGGATCGCCTCGGCTCATGAGCATGGCTGCAAGTCTGGCTCCAGCACCGATCCCGGCTCACGGGAAGCAGCGTGGCGAGAGCGAACACCTCATGATCGCACCAAGCGGCACTTAACGGCTTTCGCTGTCCCTTGATCGGCAAAAGATAAGCGCAGGATAGGTCGACGGTAAGGACGATCTGCGGCAGCCGGCGCTAACTCTGGCCCAGTCATGCAACCCCGCATGGCCATTGCAATGGTGGGCGTCGAACCTGGGCGCCCGTAATCGGGAGAATTGGAAATGCAACTCTACGTTATTCGTCGGCCGAGCGCCTGGGCGTCGCTCGCCGAACTGGAAACCGCCGGCGCCAAGTCAGCACGGATCGGAAACGAAGAAATGCCTGACAGGGTCAGGTGGATCCGCAGCTACGTCGTGCATGAGCCCGACGGTCGCATCGGCACCTTCTGCATCTACCAGGCGCAGGACGGTGCGGCGATCCGCGAACATGCCCATCGCGTGGGCATGCCCGGCGAGGAATTCTATCCGGTCGCCACCACCGTGATCGTGCGGGCTGACCCGGCTGTAGAAGCCGCGGCAGCATGACCCATTAGCCCCGCGGGGCCATAGCTCCGCGGGTGCTCCTCAACCCCTCAGATGGAGGAACATAATGAATTTCCCACAGACGACCTTGCTGGTCGCCACCCTCGCGGCTGGTGCCGTTTGCCAGCCCGTTAAGGCTCACGAACTGGGTTCACGTGGCGACCCCACGGCTATTGCCCAATCGCGGGCCGCCGCAGAAGCTTACTACGACCTCGCCGACGCGACTGCAGCCGGCTACGAGCCGCTCTTCGACTGCACCGACGCGGGCGCCGAGGGGGCCATGGGCCAGCACTACATCAATAAGGGCTACGCCATGGACGGAAAGCTGGTTCTGGATCAGCCGGATGTGATTATGTACGAGCCGCAGGCCGACGGATCGATGCATCTGGTAGCGCTCGAGTACATCGTGTTCAAGGCACAGTGGCAGGGTTCGGAGGCACCGAGTTTCCTAGGTCAGGAGCTGAAGCTCAAGTCCAAGGTCGGTGTTCACCCGGTGGATCCATACTATGAGCTCCACGTCTGGCACTGGCGCTCCAATCCCAGCGGCATGATGGCGGACAACAACCGCAGTGTTAGCTGCGCTCACAGCGGCTGATGCGCTTGCATCGGCCCGCAAGTGCGGGCCGATGCAACGACCTCGGCGTTTGGGACAGCCGCCTCCATCCGGGTGGCGGAGTTGAAACCGGACAGAGGTGGGAAGCTCAGGCTGGGCACCGAGCATCTCCAGGTATTTTGGGCGGGACCTGGGACGACGCAAATTGACCAAGGCGGACATTCCCGAGTGCGGAATAAGCTCCTCGAAGCGGGCGTTGGGCGAGACCGGAAATCTCCGACTTCGTCGTACGTTCTTCGGCCGCTGCCCGTTCTTTGCCCGGTTGGAAGTCAACCGAGAAACATCGTTCCCGCAAGATTTCAGACGGGGCTGATCGGCACCGCCGCCGGGGGCCGCTTCAGTGTGCTCGCGTATGTGTGAATCTTTGCTGTATGGGCAAGCACCTCGGCCTTGCTTGGCCCGCGAACTATGACCGCCCAGTCGGTCGACGACGGGCGGGTATCCATCCCAAATGAACGAGACATGATCTGATCTCCTGTGGTTTCGGTTGTGGCGCCTTCTTGGCGCACTTGCGGAGATCGCAGCTTCGCAGGGAAGCAAGCGTTTGAACGCCCGTTGTTTTTGTCAGACCCGACCGGCAGGGCGTCCACAGCCGTTCTGACGCAAAAACCTCTCGATTTCACACTGTCGTTCCCACTGCACGTCAAACGCTGCCGGCCGAGGTTTAGCCGTCCGGGGCGATCCCGGTCGCGCAACATTCGAACCCAGGAGTGAATGACATGCAGGATGATACAATGATCATGGAAAAGCCTCCCGTTAAGAAGGCGCCGCGGGAGCCGAGGAACGGCGTCGACACGCCCACCCTTCTGGCCACCATCAACGCCGTCGCGGGGCAGCCGGAGCTTGCCCAGTTCAAATTCCGTGCCAAGAGCCGCTGGATTGCCGGCACCCACAGCAGCAGCACGATGGCCAACTTCTTCGGCGCCGGCGCGGAGCAGTCTCACATGATGGCCTACCAGGCCGACAGCGACCATCCAGCGGTCCTGTGCGGCACAGACAACGGCCCGACGCCGGTCGAATACCTCCTCCACGCGCTTGCTTCCTGCCTCACGGCCGGCATCGCGAACATCGCGGCCGTGCGCGGGGTTACGCTGCATGAGGTGGAATCGACCGTCGAAGGCGACATCGACCTTCGCGGCATCCTCGGCATCTCCAACGAGGTCCGCAACGGCTACCAAGGCATCCGTATCTCCTTCAAGATCAAGGGCGATGCTCCGGCTGAGAAGCTCGAGGAAATCGTAATGCAGTCGCGCGCCCGTTCCGCGGTGTTCGACGTGCTGACCAACGGCGTGCCGGTCTCGGTTGCCGTGAAAGGCTGACTTTGGTCGGAAGTGCAATATCGCCGGCCTTGTCCTGGAAAGGATGGCGCCGGCGATCTGTTGCCCCCTGCTTACAAGGCGCGAATTCAATGCAATGTACAGACGTGGCCATTATTGGTGCCGGACAGGCGGGTCTAGCCATGAGCCGGTGCCTGTCAGAGCGCGGGGTCTGCCACGTCGTGCTGGAGCGTGGCCGGATCGCGGAGCGCTGGCGCAGCGAACGGTGGGATTCCCTCCGCCTGCTGACGCCCAACTGGATGACGCGCCTGCCCGGCGGCGGCTATCGCGGGGCCGATCCCGACGGTTTCATGACAATGGCTGAGACCGTCGGGTTCTTGGAGAATTACGCATGCTCGATCACCGCGCCGGTAGTGGACGGTGTAGAGGTGCTTTCGACCGAAAGGATCGACGGAGGCTTCCGGCTGCTGACCGATCGCGGTCAATGGAGCGTGCGTGCGGTGGTAGTTGCGACCGGATACAGTGACAGGCCGCGGATTCCGCCAATCGCAAAGCAGATCTCCTCCCGTGTCAGGCAGATCGTGCCGCGGGACTATCGCAATCCTCGGCAGCTGGCTCAGGGCGGCGTTCTCGTGGCCGGGGCCTCCGCGACGGGAATACAACTCGCGGAGGAGATCCATCGCTCCGGGCGCCCGGTAACCCTGTCGGTCGGCAGTCATACACGCCTGCCGAGGCTTTACCACGGGCACGACATCCTGTGGTGGCTCGACCGGCTGGGAATGCTTGCCAAGCCCGTCGCCGAAGTTTCGGATCTAGCTGCGGCACGGCGGCAGCCGTCGCTGCAGCTAATAGGTACACCCGAGCGCAGGTCGCTCGACCTCGCCGGCCTTCGGGAGCAAGGCGTTCGTCTTGTTGGTCGAGCGGTTGCCGCTTACGATACACGCATTCGGTTCAATGGCGATCTCGCCGACACGACCATGGCGGCGGAACGTACGCTGAGGCGCGTGCTGGCCAATATAGACCGCGCGGCCGCCGGCGAGGGCCGCTACTCCATCGGTCCCGGTTCCATTCCGAGCCTGATCCTGAGCGCCGAACCGACCGAAATCGATCTCATCGACCAAGGTATCGAGACCGTCATATGGGCCACCGGCTATCGCCGGGAATACCCATGGCTGAAACTGGATGTGTTCGATGGCCGGGGCGAAATTCAGAACGATGGTGGCGTCTGCGCGTATCCGGGACTTTACGTGCTCGGCCTCAATTTCATGCGCCATCGAAGCTCCAGCTTCCTTGACGGCGTCGGCCGCGATGCGGAGGCGCTGGCGGCCCACGTGGCAATGTTTCTCAACGCCTCCCGCCGAGCCGCGGCCTGACCGCCGAATACAACGCTGGCGCGGCAAAAATCGACGTTGCCTTCAACGGTGACGCTCACGGCAGACCACGACAAGGGGCTCCACTGGCGCCGCAGTCAGCGCCCGCAACCATGGAGAAAATCAAATGAGTGCAATGGTGAACCCATCCCTGTCCCTCACCACAACGCGAGGTTTGCGCTGGGCTGGCGGAACAATGCTGGCCGCAGTCTGGCGTTCCATTCGCATCCAGCGGGACCGTCGACAGCTTTATGAGTTGCCGGACTACATCCTGCGCGACGTCGGCATCACCCGCTCCGAGATCAACTCGATCACCTCCTTTGCCGGGCGTGATCCCAGCCGCCGCACCCGGCCTTGAGCCGGCACGAAGGAGGTCGTCCGATGAGCGCCGCATCGACGTTCTGCGTCTCGCATAAAGCGTGCCACGCACCGCTTGTCATCGCCCTGCACTGCTCCGGCGGCAGCGGACGGCAGTGGCGCAACCTGGCGGAGCGGCTCGATGACAGCTACCGGTTCATCGCACCCGATTTGATCGGGGCACCGGGCGCCGGCACCTGTAATGGTGCCGGCACTTTCCGTTTGGCCGACGAAGCCGCCGGGATCCTGGAGATGATCGACCACCATGACGGGCCTGTGCATCTTGTTGGCCATTCCTATGGTGGTGGATTGGCCCTGCATATAGCAGCGATGCGTCCAGACAGACTGGCCAGCCTCTCCCTTTATGAACCGTCTGCCTTTCACCTGCTGCGCCAGCTGGACTCTGAGGGCCACGAGGCGCTCGGCGAAATCTCGTCGATCGCAGGCGCGATACACGACAGCTTGATCAACGGTAGCTACCTGGCCGCGACAGCTCGTTTCATCGACTACTGGAGCGGAGCCGGCACCTTCGACGCGATGAAGCCGGAACTTCAGGCGGCACTCGTGCGGTTTCTGCCGAAGGCCAGCCTCGACTTCCACGCGTTGATCCACGAGTCGACGCCGGCGAGCGAATATGCCCGATTTGGCTTTCCGGTCTTGATACTGCGTGGCGAATTTGCACCAGTTCCGACGCGGCTCATCGCCTGCGAACTGGTTTCTCGCGTTCCGGCCGCGATCGGGGCGATTGTTCCTGGCGCCGGACACATGGGGCCGCTGACCCACGCAGACCTGGTGGCGGATCGTTTGGTCCGGCAGATATTGTTCCATGATACCGCAGGATCGCGAGCTGCGTGACCGCGGCTTGCTCGCCTAGGCAGCGCAAACCTTCGAAGCAGATCCTTGGATGCGGAGGAATCACACCGTAGCGGCTATGCGATCGCGCACGATATTTCCGGCCGGGTCCTCCGTGTCAGAGAAATCTTCCCGCATCTGCATTTCGGCGTATAGCTTGCTCGCTTCCGCGAGAGTGGCATCCGCACCAGCGATTTTACCGCGCCGCTTCGCCAGCCCGAGAGCTAGCAAGGAGCGGGCAAGCTCCGGCCGTAATTCAACCCGCCGGGCAAGATCGCAGGCCTGTTCGAGCCAGTTAATGGCAGATCTGGAAGGTTTGAGTTCCGCAAGGCCGCGCAGTACCATGACCTCGCTCCACGGGTCGCCGCGTCCGCGCGCAAGCTCGAGCGCATGGCCGAGATTGGCCGCAGCTTCCGGCTCACAGAGGCGCGTACGCACGCATGCGAGCACCGCGCGCGCGTGACATTCGAAATGGGCAAGATCGAGCCGCTCAGCCTCGGTCACTGCCATTTCCAAGGTGGCGCCCGCGTCGTAGTTGCGGCCGAGCAGGAATTCCGCATGCCCGAGCACAGTCAACAGCCATGGCCGGAGTAGGATAAATGCGCTGGTCGCGGCTTCGGAGGACCAAAACTGCAGCGCCTCGACAAGCGCCGGATCGGGCCCGCGCAGGACGCCCACCACACCGGTAAAATAGGCGGCCGCGCAGCTGTCGATCGGGCGCGCCACTTCGGCGGCGACCTTCTGCAATCCCGCAAGCGAACGCTCCGCATCGTCGAACCGGCCAAGGCGCGCTTCCGCCTGCGCGCGATGCCCCAGATACCAAACCGCACGCGCACCGAGCTGTCCGAAACGCTCCAGACGCCAGGCTTTGGTGAACCTCTCCTCATGCGGAACAAGGCGCTCCAGCACCTGCCGCGCCTCGCTGCGGATCAGAAGCGCCTGTGAGGTGGCCAGATCCGACTCGCTTATGCAGCGCTGCACGCCATTTGCCATCGCGCCGCGCTTGAGTGTGTCGGCCGGTTCCAGCGCCTCCTCGTAGCGGCCGTGGGAGCTGTTTAGATAGCTCAAGTGGAGCAACACGTCGGAGATGAGTTGCGGGTCGCCCAGTTCCATGGCCAGTTCGCGCGCTTCCAACAGCTGCGGCAGCGCCTTCCGGTAGGCACCAAGCGCGCCGTAGGCGGGCCGCATCCGCACCCGCAGGTTGATCGCCTGGGCGAGAGTTTTGGGATTCCGGGGCAATGCGGTGACTGCTTTGCGGGCGTTTTCGAGGAACTGGACCGCGGCGGAATAGGCCGAGCGTTCCTCAGCCCGACCCGCCGCTTGCAGCAGATAATCCGCGGCAGGTTCCCATGCCTCGGCACGAAGCGCGTGTTCGGCCAGTTCCTCGATGTGGTGATTCAGCGATCCGGCATAGAGTCTGTCCATTGCAACCAATGCAGCCCGATGCAGCCTTTTTCGGTCCTCCGCCAGCAGCGATTCGTAGGTCACCTTGAGCGTCAACGCGTGCTTGAACGTATATTCCACGTGAGGATAGCTCTGGACCTCGAACAGGAATTCCAAACTCTGCAGTTTGGCCAGACATGCCTCCAGCTCGGCCGCCGGTAGCGGCGAGAGCGCCCTCAGCAGCGGATACGGAACATTCTTGCCGATAACCGAAGCGACTTGGAGTATCTGCCTTTCCGAGTCACCCAGCTGCTGGATGCGTGCGGCGATGAGCGATTGAACCGTCGACGGGATGGTGATGGATTCCACGGGTCTCTTGAGCTCGTAGCAGCCCGACTGGCCGGCAAGGACACCATCCGCAACCAGTCCGCGCACCATTTCCTCCAGAAACAGCGGCGTGCCCTCGGCCCGCTCGGCAAGCGATTGCCGAAGTTCCCCGAGGCTAGGATCGGATCCCAGCAATTCGGTAAGGAATTGCTCCATTTCGTCCCGCGCGAACCGCTCCAGCCTTACCTGCTGGAAATAGCCGCGGCGGTTCCATTCGTGCCGGTACTGCGGCCTGTAGGTGGCGAGCAGCATGATACGGTTGGCGCCCATGACCTCGACCAGCCTGTTCATTACGGCCTCGCTCTCGGCATCGATCCAGTGCAGATCCTCGATAAGAACGGCCACGGGCGAGGCCTGACTCAAGGCAACGAGGAAAGCGCTCATCGCCTCGGATACCCGTGAGGTCCGCTCCCGCGCATCGAGATGCGGCCAGGAAGAATCGTTGATCGGCAGGTCCGCGAGGAAGCAAAGCGGCGCCGTATGACGTGGATCCAGGTCCAGTTCCGCCTGTTTGAAGGCAAACAGGCGCTGGGCTTCCGCCAAGCCGTCTTCGCCGCGAATGCCACAAGCCGAGAGCAGCAGCTTCTTTACGGCGCCCAGAGTAACTGACGAATCAAACTCCAGACCGCCGCATTCAAGCACAGTAAAACCGGCCACCTCGTCGAGGGAGAGAGATTCATGGGCAAGCCTCGACTTGCCGATGCCGGGGTCGGCGACGATCCCGACGACCTGGCCGTGGCCCTCCCGGACGCGGCGCCAGGTTGCAAGGAGGATTTTGAGCTCGAGCTCGCGCGCCACCAGTCCGGTAAGGCCGCGGTTGGCCCTCAGGTGCCAGCGCGACAGAGCGTGATTTTCGCCCAAAAGCTCGTAAATGCGTTCGTCGCGGCCAAGTTGCGGATACTCCGAATGCGCTAAGCGGTGCATCTGCACATAGCCCCCGGCGGCGGCGCGCGCCCGGCCTGTTGCGGCGATCGTCGCACGGTGCAAGGCACGCATCAGCCGGTTGGCTGCACGCGGCGCGGCTCCGGCCAGTTCAACCTTGCTGGCTTCGGTCGTCCATTGCTGCCGTACGATCACCTCGCCGGTGTCTATTCCGGCCCTCAACTGGATCCCGCCCTGGGAAAGCTCCTCCACAGCTAGCTTGGCCGCAAGCGCGGCGCGGCATGCAAGATAAGCGTGGTCCTCGGTGGCGCGAGCGAGGCCGAATGCTGCGGTGATTGTCCCGTCAGCAGCCGACGTGACGACGCCGCCATGGCTCTCCACGACTTGTATCACGCGATCCTCGACGGGCTGGAATTCGCGGATTGCCACTTCTGGGTCCTCCGTTTCGAGGAGATGCATGGGACTGATCACTTCCGTGGCCAGCACTGTGATGTACTGCCGCGAGCGGTTGATCCCCAAGGACGCCGGAGGGCCTGCCAGTTGCTGCGTCTGTTCGGGGTCGGCAAGGAAACGACGCGTTTCGTCCACGAAGGTTGCGAATGCCGGTTCATGGCCAAGTAACACGTGGTTGACGCTGTCGAGCGCGACGAAACGGGCGCCGGGGATTTTGCCGGCCATCGCCTGGCCGTGATCGAACGGAATGACCGCGTCCCTCGTGGCATGCATCACCAGGGTTGGAACGCGAATCCGCGGTAACAGCTCGTCCACGTCGATTACTGCGCCTTCCTCGAAGATGCGATGGGCAATCTCCGGCGAGACGGTGTTGCGTTGCAGTTCGTTATACCAGTTCCTCTGTTCCGGCGTTGCTTCCGGAATGAAGAGGGAGGTGAACATCTGCCGGAACACCGGGTCGTCTTGGCCCCAGCCCTCCTGTATCAGCGCTCCCATGGCCTCGCGGCGCGCTATTTCGCGCTGACTGCCCCGTTTGCGCCAGCCTTTGGCAAATCCGCCATACAGCACCATCCCCGCGACGCGCTCGGGATGCCGGGCGGCATAGGCTATCGAAACGGCGCACCCCTGGGAAATGCCGAGCAGGGAAACGCGGCGCAGACCGGCCGCATCGATGATGCTCTCCAGGTCGGCGACCATGGCATCAAAGGATAGGTCGGCCGGATACCGGTCCGACAGGCCGTTGCCGCGCTGGTCGTAGCGTATCAGCTGGTAGTGCGAGGAAAGGCCCTCGATCCAATGCTTCCACACCGGACTGTCCCATTCGAGCTCGAGATGGGACATCCAGTGGGCTGCCCTTACCAAAGGAGGGCCTTGACCACTCAAGGAATAGGCCAGGCGCGCGCCGTCCGGAGTGGTGCACCGGCGGATCTCCTGCGCGAGGGCCCGCTCCGGCAAAGGGGAGAGATCCATCTCCGCCGCCGGCCAAACCGGCGGAGTGACGGTCTTACCGGTGGGAGCGGTCCCGGTGTCGGTTCTCAAAGCGCGGCTCTGGACCATGGCGGATTGCCGTGCTGCCTCGCTCAGCCGGCGGATGTCCGCCCGAAGAGCCTCGTCCTCGGGCTCCAACCCATGCAGGACATGCGCGTGCGTAAGAGCACGCGCCGGCTCATCCGCCAGCCTGTCGACGAGCACCCGAAGGATGCGCAGATGCGTCACGTGCAGTTCGTCGGCGGTCGCAATGCGCCAAGCTTCGAATTCCGGACAGCGCGGCAGTGAGAGATCATCCAGGAAACATCCGCGGAACGCCCCAGCGAGGGCCTCCAGTTTCTCCCGATCGAGAGCCTCTATGTCACGAACATTGAGGCCGCGGAGCGGCGCGATGTCCAGCACGATTTCGCTGGTGTTCAGGCGAACTACGCTGCGGTCGGCTTCCAGAATTCCGCTGTTCCCGAAGTCGACGACCTGCCTTATCTTGGAGAGACTCCAGCGCAGGGCGCCGCGAGGATCGTCCGGTACCTCCCAGAACATTTCGCAAAGGCGCTCGCGCCGCTGCGGGCGCTCTACGAGCGCAAGATAGGCCAGCAGCGCCCGCGTCTTTTTCGAAGGCGGCAAGGAAACGACCTCGCCATGGCGAAGGACGGTCAGATCTCCAAGAACGCGAATTTCGAGCGACACTTTGCCAATCCCAGTGCGCCTGCTAAATTAGCGATGGATTGTATCAAGTCCGTGCCGCTGCAGAGAGCGTTCGTTTCAGAAGCGCGAGGTTTCCGCTTGCGCTCTGATTTGCTCTTTTGTTTGTGGGGAAGCCGACACCGACAAGTGCAGGTGAAGCCGAGCCGAACGGGATCACGCCCGTTTCGACTCGCTTTGGTGATGACGACGACGCTCCAAACAGCCGGGAGGCGGGATCTCACGCTGCCGCGCGCACCCATCGGGGCAGCAGGCTCTCGGGATTTGCGCATGCGCCGGACGTGTAGTGTGCGCCGACGAACTCCAGCCGGGCGGCGAGCGTGCCGTCCCGCCAGGCCGCAAGCGTATCCATGCAGCCACCGATATGCTCGCCGCCGACGAAGACCTGCGGGATTGTGGGCGAACCGATCCGGGCCCTCAGGGCCTTGCGGATTTCCCCGTCCAGGCCGTTCTTCTGGAATTCCGGAGTATCGATTTCGATGGACCTGTAGGCGATTCCGGCACGGTCGAAGAGCTTTCTTACCGTCCAGCAGAATTCGCACCATGTCAGAGCGAACATGACCACCGGACGCTCCGGATCATGGATCGCCTCATCGACTAGCGCATGCGCCGACGGTTCGATTTGGATTTCGTTCACGGGTGCCGATGAAAGGACGAAGGACGGCGGCCGGTCGAAGCGGTAGCCGGGTGTGGAGTGAGAGATCGCCTCTTCGGCTGCCGACATTTCCTCGCTGATGTTATCGAAGAGGATCGTACTGAGATACCGCTCCCCCGTATCAGGCAACATACACAGCACGTTCCGGTCCGGGCCGACGCGTCGAGCGATTTCCAGTGCCCCGCTCAAGGTTGCCCCGCCGGAGATGCCAGCCAGTATTCCTTCTTCCGTCGCAAGCCGGCGCGCGGCTTTCAGAGCGCTGGCGCCTGAAACGGGCAGGATTTCGTCCACGAGATCGTCAGCCATAGCTTTGCCTACGATCTGCGGAATGAAATCAGGGCTCCACCCCTGCATCGGGTGCGGCCGGAAGCGAGTATGCGCCCGTGTCGGCAGTCCTTGTTCGTCGAAGCTTTGCGGAATGCCACTCGACAGCAGCGCCGAATTGTCAGGCTCGCAGACGATGATCCGCGTTTCCGGGCGCTCGCGCTTGAGCACTCGCGCCACACCGGCAAGCGTTCCGCCGGTCCCGGTGCCGGTAACCCAGTAGTCGAGTGGACGGTCTTGGAATGCCGCGAGGATTTCGAGCGCAGTCGTGCGGGCATGGATATCGGCGTTGACGGGCGTCTCGAATTGCCGGCAGAGGAACCAGCCGTGCAATCCGGCCAACTCGACCGCCTTGGCAAGCATGCCGCTGCCGCGCTCGACGGCAGGGGTTAACACGACCTTGGCACCGAAGAAACGCATCAGCTTGCGGCGTTCGACGCTGGCGTTTTCCGGCATGACGATGACGAGCGGGTAGCCTTTCCTCGCACAAACCATGGCAAGTCCTATGCCCGTGTTGCCGCTCGTCGCCTCGATCACCGTCTGGCCAGGCCGAAGTGCACCGGAACCCTCCGCCTCTTCGATGACCGCGGCGGCAAAACGGTCCTTGATCGAGCCGCCAGGATTGAACGCCTCGATCTTGGCATAGAGCGAAGCGGTGCCGTTGTTGATGCGGGAAAGGCGAACGACCGGCGTATCGCCGATCGTGTCGAGAATGCTGTCGTAGATACTGCTCATCTCAGCTGGTCCTTGATTGGTGACGACGCTGCTCCGCCAGTCTCATCGATCTCTGAGGTTGGCAGGACGACCGTGGTCTGCAGCGTTCGAACCACCGTGGAATTAAGTGGATTTCGACGTTTGAATCAAAGGCTCATCGCAGGGTTCGGAAGTCGGCCGCATGGTATCTGCGCTCTCGCGCCGGATGACGCTGCCAATACGCCCAAAATCACGAGATTGGCCGCGCCTGCGACAAATGCCCCCAGGAACGCGGGGCCATAGCTGCCGAAGCTGTCATAGACGAAGCCGCCGAAATAACCGGCCACGCCCATGCCCACCCAGCCGATCAGCATGACGATGCCGAGTGACTGGCCAAAGCGTTCGGCTGGCGCAAATTGGCGCACGCAAAGGATCAGGCACGTCATGTTTCCGGCAAAGCCGAAGCCGAAAACCGACGACAGCGCCAGTAGGCTCAGCTGCTGGTCCAGCGCTGGAAAAATCGCAACGCATGCCGTCTGAATGAAGGACGCGAGGGCATAGGCGGCAAGATTGCCTGCCCGGTCGGCGAGGAGCCCGAATGCGATCCGCCCGATGCCGCCGAACAGCATGGCGATCAGCAGACTAAGCGATCCGACGTCCGAAGACCCGCACACGGCCGTGACGAAACTTGTGAGGTGTATCAGCGGGAAGCCCATGCAGGCGCAGCAGAGAAAGGCTGCGGCAGATAGCAGCGTCATCGGAGAAAGCCGGCCACCTTGGAAACCTGGTCTTGCTGAAGACTGCACCGGTGCGGCAACCACACGATCGACGGGCGGCGCCTGCACCGCCGGCATGGAGATCGCCAGCGCGGCCAGCGTCGCCGCCGCCATGATCGCGTATGCGAGGCGCCAGCCGACGCCGTCGATCAGGGCATTTGCGGCGTAGGGCATTATGCCCTGACCCAAGGCTCCGCCTGCTGTGACGATCCCTATCGCCAGGCCGCGGCGGCGGTCGAACCAGTGCCCGGTTACGGCAAGTACCGGCGCGTAGAGACACGCAAAGCCTATCCCGCCCAAGACGAAATTGGCCGCATAGATCTGCCAGAGCGAACAGGCGAAGGAAAGCGCGGCGAGCGCGATCACCATGCCGGCCGAGCCGATGAATAGCAGGGTTTTGATACTCACGCGATCCGACAGCCGGCCCCAGAGCAGCCCGCCCACCGCCATGCCGATGCTTGACAGCGTGTAGGCAAGGCTGATGTCGGCTCTCGACCAGCCAAACTCCGCCTCAAGCGGTCTGATGAAGACGGATGTCAGAGCTAGGCTGCCAAATCCGAATGCCATCGCGGTCGTAGCGCCGGCCGCGGCCAAAAGACCGCGCAGCGGCATTGCGCTGCCCAGAGGCGCCCTGCCTCGAGTCGGTGATGATTGACGATTCGAAATGTTCCTGCCCTCGAAAGACTTCTTCGAGGCTGTCATCGGCCAGGGGTATGGAAGCAGGCGTGTGCGTCAGCGTGGAAAATTATAATGCGGACCGTGGAAACGGCTACATAGAAACCTCCAATCTCCTTCCTTGTGGGGTAAGTGCCGCACGCTGCCGTGTGTAGAGAAATTCAAGGTGCCGCAAAGCCGCAGAAACAGAAGCGCCGCATCAGTTGGGCCGAACTGTGGAAGATTCGGCCTGACCTGAAGCCGGTGAATGACAATGAGCAAACGCCTAGGTCGGCTCGCCCAATTCTGCTTCGTTTCTTGCCGTCGGGCGACGCTCGTCATCGATAGGCGGAAGCTGCATAACCTCCGCCTCGGTGCGACCGAACTCACGGCCGATTTGAAATGCCGCGAACAGCGCGCCAAGGCCGATCAAGAATCTAAGCATAGGGGTCTGCTTCGGCTCAGTAACCCGACGGACGGCGGTTTGTTCCAAGGGACGGGAACCGCAATGGACAGTGCCCGTTGCCTATGATCGATTGGTGAGGAGACGCAGAGATGGCCCGAAAAAAATCGACCAAAACGAGCCGGGTTAAGAAGGGGGCCGATCTTGAAGTTGAGCACCTGACGGAAGTGTCAGACGTGACACCGAAACAGGCGCGAACACTGCTTCGCAAGCACGGTGCCGACTGGCAGAAGCTGAAGGACGAAGCCGAAGATTTGAAGGAAGACTGACCAGGTATCCGAGGCAAGCCTGATACAAGAATACTCGCCTGATCTGACGGGGAAGGTAACTATAGCGTCAGCTTCGCCCCCCGGGTGGAGCCTTATAGCCGTTCCAGTTTGGGGCCGAGAGCGGACTGCCAGCTTCTGGCTTCGCAACCAGGATCTAGACGTTCAACCTGCTCGGCCACAGGTCGCGAATTGCCCCACGTAAGTCGTGCGGGGTCACGGCGGACTTGCTTGAGCGGGGTGGTCTTGCCGTGGGTGAGCGGCTCGCTCCGTACTCCAAAGGAGCATAGTCATCCGCTTCAGCGGTGCTCATCCCCTGCTTGTATGATATCTTTAGGGTTATCTTCCAGGCCGTTGGCGGGCGACAGGCTTCCATGGAACGCAAACTGGCTGCAATCCTCTCTGCCGATGTTGTCGGCTACAGCCGTCTGATGGGTGCCGACGAGGACGCCACGCTGGAGGCGCTCCGTTCGCATCGCGAGATCATTGACGCACTGATTGGAGCCCACCGAGGAAGGGTGTTCAACAGTGCCGGGGACAGTGTCGTCGCCGAATTCCCAAGTGCCGTTGAAGCGAGCCTTTGCGCCGTCCAAATCCAACAGGATATGGCCCAACGCAACGAGCTCGTCCCCTTGGATAAGCAGCTACAGTTTCGCATTGGCATCCACATCGGTGACGTCGTCTCCGAGGGCGGCAATTTGTTTGGCGATGGCGTCAATATAGCGGACCGTGTTCAGAAGCTTGCGGCGGCTGGCGGGATCTGTGTCTCGCGCAACGTTTACGATCAGCTTACGAGCAAGGTCAGTTTCAAATTGGAGTCTATGGGCGAGCATCGGGTTAAGAATATCGCATCGCCAATCTCTGTTTACCGCGTTCTCGTCGGCGACGCGGCCAAGCCGCGGCCGATCACCAGCCGGCTTTACGCACTGGCGCGAAGGTCCAGCCGCGTCGCCGCTATCGGCGCGGTGCTGTTGGCGGTCATTTCCAGTCTGGCGTTTTGGCAGTGGCAACGGAGTGGGCCGGCCCGGGACGGCTTTCCGTCCGTAGCGGTGCTGGCCTTCCAAAACTTCAGCGGCGACCCTGGGCTCGATTCATATGGCCGCGTCATCGCCGAGGACCTCACTACCGCAATGTCCCGATTTCCCGACATAACGGTGCTCTCACAAAACTCGAGCTTTGGCTTTGATGCTACCGACGTGACTCCGGGGCAGGACTTGAAGGTCGACTACATAGTTGAAGGCAGCGTGCAGAAGAAGGGGAGTGGGCTGGCCATCAATGCCCAGTTGACCGATGTTTCTACCGATGCCCACGTATGGGCAGAGCGGTACGACGGACGCGAAGCCTCCGACCTTCAGGACGGGGCCATTGGAAGGATCGCAAACGCGCTGGCGAGCGAAGGCGGAGCAATCAGGAGATACGAATACAAGCGGACCGAAGGCAAGGACAAAACCGACTTCAGCGAATACGACTACTTCCTCAGCGGTCACGAGATTTTCGCTCGGTTTGCAAGCATAGAAGAGCACGACCGCGCGGGAGCGATTTGGCGGGAAGGACTTGAGAAGTTCCCGACCTCCGGGCTGCTGCGCGTCTCGCTGGCTTGGTATCATTTCTTCCGCCCCTGGAATTTCAACACCGACAAAAGGGCGGCAGACTATCGGCGAGCCGGGGAACTCGCACGAGAAGCTCTTGCCGAACAGAATACGTCGCCGCGTGTCCAATGGAGCGGCCGCAAGCTCATGGCCTACATCCATTGGCTCGAAGGCAACTTCGAGCGGGCTGTTGCGGACGCCGAAGCCGCCGTTGCCCTCGCCCCCTACGATGCCGACACCTTATCCTTCCTGTCTCGGGTGCAGGCCGCGTCAGGCAACACGACCCGGGCCTTGGAATGGGTGCAAGAATCCGTGCGCATCGAGCCGACCGTCCAAAGGACCACACGCATATTGGCCTGGATTTACTACTTGACTGGCGAGTACGAGAAATCGGTAGAGGCCGCAAAAAAACATCAGGAACTGAGCCGCCAGTTCGGTGATGATGCCAGCTTTTACATGGTTACCAGCTATGTCCGCCTCGGCCGCATGGAGGATGCGCGGGGGGCGCTCAAGCAAGCGCTCGAGGCTGAACCGCAATGGAGCCAACTGAACGAACGGAATAATCATCTTGAAAGACCTTACAAGGATTCGGCTGTCTTCGAGCGCCAGCTCGAGGACCTCGCCGCTGCAGGACTGCCGGAACTACCATTTGGATATGATGGCGAGTTGGTAGATCGGCTGAATTTGGAGGAGATCAAGGCGATGACCTTCGGGCATACGCTCCGCGCAAAGGACATGCGGTCCGGCTCATCCTTCACGGACGTGATAGCCAGTAACGGGACGATCCAATCTTCGGGGGACTTTGGCCAGGATACCGCGACCATCCAGTATCTTGGCAACTCCTTGATCTGCTATCGCTGGAAAGACACGGGACCCAACTGTGCGGCCGTCTTCCGCAGCAGGAACGAAACATCGAAGGCGGCCGGCGAGTTCACTTTGGTCGACGCTTGGGGCGAATATCGGTATTCGATGGAAAAGTAGTCGGCTTGACGTGTCCCTGGAATGAGACCCTTGAGCCGCGTCTATCGAAGTAAAGCTGAGGTGCCAATTAGAGCGATTGCCGCTGAACCGGGACGTCTGCTTTGAGACCACGGAGAGTCTCGTTTCTACGACTGGCATGCGGCGCTAACCTGCCGCTCCGCTGCCCCACGGGCCATGGAAAGCGCCCGGCCCATCGATGCGTTCGAAGCCGTGCGCGCCGAAGAAATCGCGTTGCGCCTGGATCAGGTTCGAGGTGCCGCGGCCCTGGCGGTAGCTGTCGAAATAGGCAAGCGCCGACGACAGCGCCGGCACGGGTGAGCCGGCTTCCGACGCCCCTGCCACGATGCGCCGCAGCGATGGATGCGCTTCCTGCATCATTGCAATGAAAGCCGGCGCCATCAAAAGATTGGTGGCCGCCCCGCCGGTGCCGAAGGCTTCCGCCATCGTGTCCAGCAATTGCGAGCGGATGATGCAGCCTGCCCGCCAGATCTTGGCGATGGTCGGCATCGGCAGGTTCCAGTTGAATTCCTTCGACGCGCCGCTCATCACCGCGAAGCCTTGCGCATAGGCTGATATCTTGCCGGCGAACAGCGCCAGTTCGAGATCGCCAAGAAGCGCGTCCTTGTCTCCGGAAATGGTGGTCACGCCGCCTTTGCCATAGGCGTTTTCGGCGGCCAGCCGCTCGTCCTTGATCGACGACAGCACGCGCGCCGCCACCGCGGCCTCAATCGCGGTGGCCGGAATGCCGAGCTGCTGCGCTTCGATGACCGACCATTTGCCGGTGCCCTTCTGGCCGGCGCGGTCGAGGATGATATCGACCACCGGCTTGCCTGTCTTCGGATCGTCGGCGGCCAGCACCTTGGCGGTGATCTCGATCAGGTAGGAGTTGAGCCGGCCCTTGTTCCAGCCGGCAAACACCTGTGCGATCTCCTTCGGCCCCATGCCTAACCCGTCGCGCAAGATGCCGTAGATCTCGGCGATCATCTGCATGTCGGCATATTCGATGCCGTTATGGATGGTCTTGACGAAATGCCCGGCGCCATCGGTGCCAAGCCATGCGGCACAGGGCTCATCCCTGAACTTGGCCGAAATTGCGGTCAGCACCTTTTCGACGCGTTTCCAGGACTGTTCCGTGCCGCCGACCATGATCGACGGTCCATGGCGCGCGCCCTCCTCGCCACCGGACACGCCCATGCCGATGAAGGTGAGACCCGAATCGGAAAGCTCGGAGAAGCGCCGCATCGTGTCGCGAAAATTGGCGTTGCCGGCATCGATGACGATGTCGTTGGCCGACAGCACGCCGCGCAGTGCCGCGATCTGCTCATCGACCGGCTTGCCGGCCAGCACCATGATGATGATCGGTCGCGGCGGCCGGATGGCGGCGGCGAGTTCCTCCAGGCTGTAGCAGGGAACAACCATGTCCTTCAGCGCGCCGGCATTCTCGACGAAGGCGTCGGTACGTGCCGCGGTGCGGTTGAAAACGGCTATGCGGTGCCCCTTCTCGGCGATGTTGAGCGCCAGGTTGGAGCCCATCGTGCCGAGGCCGATCAGGCCGATTTCGGCTTTTTCCATCGTTTCTTCCCTGCTTTCGGATCTTTTGTTGAGGCGCGATTTGTAGCGGTGCCCATTCTTCTTGGGATGCCATTCTTGTCGAGATGCCAATCTTGCCGAAATGAATGACGGGCCTTCAAGGCCGCGTCAACCGCCTCGCCGAAATGTGTTGCGCAGACTGCCGGCTGGTCCTCAAGGCCTGATGTCGATCGGCGCCTCTATCTTCACGATCTCGAAATCCGAGACGAGAATATCGAGCCGTGCTGTCCATCGGCCGGGAACCGGGACGACGAGACCGTCGACGCGCCAGGTGCCGTCGCCTGGTTTTTTCGCCGCGCGCTTGATCGGCTCGATCCCGGCATCGGGTTTTGACAGCACCAGCGTCACTTGTTCAGCGTCGAGCGGGCCGAAATCTCCGGTCATGATGACGATCGAGGCGGCAACCGGCCCAACATGGCCGGGTGTGATGCTGAGGTGGGCCATCGCCTTCGGCGTGTGGATATGCACCGAAGCCGGCTGCGCCGCTGCGATCGCCAGGGCGCGTGGCGGCGGCGTGAAGCGCCAGCCGGCGGCAACGCCGAATATCGCCAGAACGATCAGCATCTCAATGCCGATCGAGCGGACCAGCCTCTTCTGTACTTCCGTCTCTCCCGCTTCCGCGGGACCGGTCAGCTTCCAGCGGTTGATGGCGGCCAGAATGAACAGAAACAACAGCAGCGCCAGCTTGACCAGCAGCAGCCGGCCATAGGCGGTCTCGAGCAAAGCTGCGGGCGCCTGTACCTGGATGACAGCCAGCACGAAGCCGGTGGTCGCAAGCACGGCCACGACAGGTAGGATCGCCTGGGAAAACCGATGCAGGAAAGGTGCGGCCTCGGCCGGCTTCCGCCTGATAGTGAGACCGAGCGGCGCAAGCGCCCCGGCCCAGAACGCGATGCCGGCGCCGTGCAGAAACACCATCGGCCTTGTCAGCCATTGCGGTTCGGCAGCACTTGCATGTCCGCTGGCGGCAAGGGCGGCGCCGACACCGGCCAGGCCGGCAAAGGCAAACAGCTTTGCGCCGCCGCGCGGCCCGACCAGCGACAGCAGGCCAAGCCCGAGCGCCACCAGCGCGACCAGCACTGTCCAGCCGAAGCTGGTGCCGAGCCCGGCCTGCCAGACGCCTGGCTGCGCCAGCCGGACGAACGGTGCGCCGAGCGCGTCCAGTCCCTGCAAGCCGAGCGATAACGGCGCCGCGACGAGGCCGCACAGGATCGCGGCGATGACGAAGCGCCGGCCGGAACGCCCGCCCTTCGCCAGCCAGGCGATGGCAAAGGCGCCGCCGACGCCGAGAAACAGGCCGAAACAGAGAAAGACCTTGCCGGTCCAGATTGCCGACCTCAGACCCCGGTCGACAGCTTCGGCGACGGCCGGCGCCGCACTCGGCGCGCCGATCGAAAACAGCACCGAGCCGCCAACCGGATGGCCATCGGCGGAGATCACCCGCCAGCTCAGCACATGCGTGCCGGATCCGAGCCGTTGCGGATTGTCGATGTCGAGCGTCTGGCCATTGAGCCGAAAGGATGTCAGCGGAACCGGCGTTCCATCGGGCCGCACCAAGGTCAGCATCAGCGGTGACACCGGCTCGCTGAAGGTCAGCGAGAACTGCGCGGGGCTCTGCGCCAGCACGGCGCCGTCCGTCGGCTCGGTTGTGACCAGCGCCGCGTGGGCGAAGGCCTGACCTGGCGCGGCAATGGCGGCAAGCAGCACGATCGCAGCCAGCAGGCAGATCGCAAATCGGCCGGTTGTGCAGACCGTTCGCAGCAGGGATGCAGCACTCATGTCACGGCACAAAACAGCGGCGCACTCTTTCGAACAAGGCGCGCCGCCAAAAAATCATAGCTTCGGCGCAAGCTTGAGGCCGGGCGCCGGATATTCCAGCGCGTCCTCATCCTGGCCGGCCGCTGGAATCTCGATCCAGCGTTCGGCGGCGCCGTCGCATTCCTGCACCACCGGGAAGTAGAGCGTTTGGCCTGCCGGCAGATCCGCCGCCAGTGTCCCGCGGAAGACGAATTCGTCGTAGAATTCGTCCGGCAGGCTGCCGCCGCTCCAGTTGACTTCCTTGACGCCGCTGGACACCTCTTGACCATGGAGCTGATAGGATTTCTCGTATCTGCCGTTCTTGACCTGCAGCGTCCAGCCGGCCTTCGGCATCGGCTTCACTGAAATCACTCCCTCCGGGATCTGCACGCGCACGGCGGTCGTCGCCTTGCCTTCACAGCCATGCGGCACGCGCAGGATGGCCTTGTAGGTCGAACCGACCGCCGCCTCCTGCGCTTCCAGCGTAATGTGGGCAAAGGCAGCACTGGTCCCCAGGACGAAAAACACGCCGGCCGACAGAAGATAATTGCTCATGATGGTTCCTCGAGTTTGAATTGTGCGGATCTGGCCGGATCAATTGGCATGGTCGTGCATGCCGCCCGTTTCGCCCATGCCTTCCACCGTGAACTCGACGGCCACCGTGCCAGCCTTTTCGAAGGTCAGCGCAGCGGAAAACTTCTCGCCTTGTTTGGGCTGACGCTTGAGGCCGATAAACATCAAGTGATAACCGCCGGGAGCTAGCGCGGCCTTGCCGCCGGCCGGGATTTCGAGGCCGCCGCTGACCGGCCGCATGGTCATGACGCCGTCCTTGACACCCATTTCGTGCAGTTCGGTCCTGTCCGACACATCGGAGGAGATCGACAGCAGCCGATCCGGCGAACTGCCGGTGTTGGTCACGGTGAAGTAGCCGCCGGCCACTTTGGCGCCCGGTGGCGTGGCGCGCGACCAGGGATGCACGATTTCGAGGTCGCCAACCCTGAACTCATGCGCGAAGACGGCCTGGGCGTTGACGAACAGCAGGGCGAGGAGGAGCACGGTGACGCCGAGTCGCTCCTCGAAGCTGCGCAGGAAGCGGCTGTTGCGGCCGAGCCGCACGCGAAAAGTGTGAGACATGATAGCTCCAGGACCTGAGAAATCGCGCCGTCGGCCAGTCGCGAACAGTTTCGATGTTGAACGAATTCGCCCGCGAAAAATTCCGCATGGCGAACCGGGACGGATCAGGCCGTCACCGGAGGCGCGCGCGGATTCGACGGAGAGCGGTCGCGGGCAAAGTCGAGATGCCTGAACGCCGGCAGCACAAACGCGACGGTTTCGACGGAAAAATTGCCGGACAGCGTGGCGGCAGCGGGCGGCGGCGCGTAGACAGCCGAAGCCATGCCGCAGCCAGGCATGCAGCAGGCCGGCATGTGCTGCTGGTGCGGATCGCCGCTTGGAAGCTGGGCCGCGCCCTCATGGGTGCAGATGACGTTGCCGAAAGCGTCGCGTTGCGAAGCATCCGGCCCGATGCCGAAGGCGAATGCGCCAAGCACCGACTGGAGCACGAGCAAATAGGCCGCGGCGAATGTCGCCGGCATGCTCCATCGTCTCTGCCGGATGTTCAAAGGCCTGCCTCCTCACGCAGCAACGGCAAGATATCTAGCACGGGGCCGGCGGTCGGAAAATCGCCAAATCACCACTGCGGCAACGCGGCGCTTTACGCGCGTTACGGTTGCTGGCCTTCTGGAATCGACGTCAGCAGCGTGTGCCGCGCGGACTTCAGATGCTTGCGGCAGGCGGCGTCGACCTTGCCGAGATCGCGCGATTTGAGCGCCGCGATATAGGCCAGGTGTTCCGCAACCGCCACTTCGTTGCGCTCGCGCTCCTGCGCCTTGTTCCACTGATAGTGGTAGTGGAAGATCATGGCGATGACGTCGTAGAAATCGACGATGAAGCGATTGTGCGACGCGCGGTGGATCAGCCGGTGAAAGCGCTCGTCGAGCTCCGAGAATTCGTTGAAGCGCATGGCGATCTCGCGCGCCAGCAGGCGATGCTCATCCTCCAGCAGGTCGAGGTCGGCCCACACCGGGCTGTCTTCCGGCAGCGCGGCGAAGGCGGCGGCCGAGCGCAGTTCGAACATCTCGCGGATTTCGGTCAGTTCCAGCGCAAAAGCGCGGGTAAAACCTTTCAGCACCCAATGGCTGTTGCGGCGCTTCTCGATCAGCCCGAAGCGGGAAAAGCGGATCAGGAACTCGCGCACGCTGGTGGTGCCAACGCCGATCTCGCGCGCCAGCTCGAGTTCGTTGATCTGCATGCCGGGCTCAGCACCGCCCGCAAGCAGCCGCCGCATGAAGGAGCGCTCGATGATCTGCGACAGCGTGTCGGTTTCTTCCTCGGGAAAAAAGTCGTCCGGCCGCGGCACGCGCAAAACCGTCTTGCTGCGCTTGTTCCAGGCGATCAGCCCGGTCTCTTCCATGCGCGCAAGGATGGTGCGGATCGTCGTGCGGCTGACGCCAAGCAGGGTGCCCAACTCGGGCTCCGACGGCAGGCTTTTCGTTTCGTCGAGCAGCCGCAAACCGCGATTGTAGGCGTCCTTATAGACGTTGTTGCTCTTCGACATCCCCTGCCCCGTTGCGCGCCGGCGCTTGCGGCGGCCGGCTTGAAGCGCGATATGCAGATGCTTCTGGCGCAGGCTCCCGGGAAGCGGAATCGCTTTTCGGAAGTCAGGCCTGGTTCCAGCGTCCGGTCCTCTGCGCATCCGCAAGAACGCGCGGCTTCGTCACGAAAAAACAATTGACGCAAAACTGTTTTTTCACGATAAAAGACATTAACTGTTAACAGGCGCGTGTCAATCGCTTGCCGATCCCAGGAACACCCAGGAAATTGCCCGTGAACACCGCAAACAGCATTCTTCTGTCCCCCGCCGACAATGTCGCGGTCGCCAACGGCCGCATCGAGATCGGCGCGGTGCTGCCGGGCGGCGCCGTTGCCACGGCGCTGATCGAACCCGGCCACAAGGTGGCGATCAAGCCGATTGCCGCCGGCGAGGCCGTGGTCAAATACGCCCAGGCGATCGGCCGCGCCACTGAAGCCATTGCGCCCGGCGAGCATGTCCATTCGCACAATCTGGTCTTCGAATCCGGGCGTTTGCCGGTGGTGCCGCCGAGCGAGGCCGTGCACGCCACAGAGGCCGATCGCGCCCGCACCTTCATGGGCTACCGCCGCGCCGACGGCCGTGCCGGCACGCGCAACTTCATCGGCGTTCTCGCCAGCGTCAATTGCTCGGCCACCGTTTGCCACGCCATCGCCGACGAGGCGAACCGGACGCTGCTGCCCAGATATCCGGGGATCGACGGCTTCGTTCCCATCGTTCACGGCCAGGGCTGCGGCATGAGCGCCACCGGCGACGGCATGATGGTGCTGCACCGCACGCTGGCCGGCTATGCTCGTCACCCGAATTTTGGCGGTGTGCTGATGGTCGGTCTCGGCTGCGAGGTCAACCAGCTCACCCTCTATGGCCAGAAGGGCGTCGCCGCGGGAAAGCGCCATTTCAACATCCAGGAAGCCGGCGGCTCGCGCAAATCTGTCGAGAAGGCGTTGGTCGTGCTGGCCGAGATATCAGAGGAGGTCGGCAAGCTTGAGCGTGAGCCGATCCCGGTCAGCGAGATCGTCGTCGGCCTGCAATGCGGCGGCTCCGACGGCATGTCCGGTATCACCGCCAATCCGGCGCTGGGCGCCGCCGTCGACATCCTGGCCGGCGTCGGCGGCATCGGCATCCTTTCCGAGACGACGGAAATCTACGGCGCCGAGCATCTGCTCGCCTATCGCGCGGCGACCCCGGAGATCGCCGCCAAGCTCGATGGCTATGTAAAGTGGTGGGAAGATCATGTCGCCAAGCATGGCGCCTCCATCGACAACAATCCGTCACCCGGCAACAAGCGCGGCGGCCTGACCACCATTTTGGAGAAGTCGCTTGGCGCCGTCGCCAAGGGCGGCCAAACGCCGCTCAACGGCGTCTTCGGCTATGCCGAGAAGGTCAGCGGCCACGGCTTGGTGTTCATGGACACGCCCGGCTACGACCCGGTTTCCGCCACCGGCCAGGTGGCTGGCGGCGCCAACGTCATCGTCTTCACCACCGGCCGCGGTTCCTGCTTCGGCTGCCGGCCGACACCGTCGATCAAGGTCGCCAGCAACTCGACCATGTACCACACGATGGAAGAGGACATGGACGTGAATTGCGGCGTCATCGCCTCGGGCGAAAAGACCATTGCCGGCATGGGCCGCGAGATTTTCGAGCTGATCGTCGAGACGGCCTCCGGCCGCAAGACCAAGAGCGAGGAGTTCGGCTACGGCGACAACGAGTTCGTGCCGTGGCACCTCGGAGCGACCCTCTAGAACAGCCACCAACTGACTTAAGACATGGACGGGGCCGGCAAATGGCCGGTGGGAGGCTTTGCATGAAGAAACGCCGTGTCGGCAGCACCGCGCTGGAAATAACCGAGGTCAGCTTCGGCGGCGCGGCGGTCGGCGGGCTCTACCGAGCCTGCCCACGCGAGACGGCGATGCAGACGCTGCAGGTCGCCTGGGATGCCGGCGTGCGCTATTTCGATACCGCGCCCTTCTACGGCTTCGGCCTTTCGGAACGCCGCTTCGGCGATTTCCTGCGCGACAAGCCGCGGGACTCCTACATGCTGTCGACCAAGGTCGGGCGCCTGTTGCGGCCGGTGCCGGAAGACCGGATTCCGGATCATTCCTATGTCGATCCGCTGCCCTTTGCGGTCGACTACGACTATTCCTACGACGGTATCATGCGCTCCGTCGAGTTCAGCTATGCGCGGCTTGGCCTCAATCGAATCGACGTCCTGTTCGTCCACGACATCGGCGTCTATACGCATGGCGTCGAGAAAACGAAGCTGCATTTCCGCCAGTTGATGGATGGCGGGCTGAAGGCGTTGGAAGAGCTGAAGTCGCACAAGGTCATTTCCGCCTACGGCCTTGGCGTCAACGAGGTGCAGATCTGTCTCGATGTGCTGCGCCAGGCGCCGCTCGACTGCATCCTGCTCGCCAGCCGCTATTCGCTGCTCGACCGCACCGCCGAAGCCGAATTGCTGCCGCTTTGCCGGCAACGGCAGATCTCGCTGATCATCGGTGGCGTCTTCAACTCGGGCATCCTGGCGACCGGCCCGGTGCCGGGTGCGCATTTCGACTACCTGCCGGCCACCGAGGACATTCTCGACCGCGTCGGCGCCATGGAAAAAATCGCCGCTGAGGGCGGCTATCCGCTTGCCGCGGCGGCATTCCAGTTCCCGCTGCACGAGCCTGTGGTGGCTTCTGTGCTGACGGGCACCGCCAAGCCGGCCAATCTGGAACGAAATCTGCAACTGCTCGACATCCAGGTGCCCGAAACAGAATTCGCCAAATATGATCCCTACACGGTCGTTCAGAAGCTCGGCTGATGCGCTGCGGCCTTCGCCGGTTGAACGGCGGACGGTGCGATCAGGAGGCGCCCCACCTTACGCCTCAAAAAAGAATGAATATTCTATCTTGACCGGAAGATGGAATTAATATTCCATACCTTTTCGGGGAGGGGGTTTGGCAATGAGGATCGGCACTCCCTTCCGGTCGGGGCATACGCAGGACGATACGAAACACCGCTTGCGTCGACCCAACCTATGCACTATCAAAATGCGGTAAATGTTTTTTATTGATAAAGTTCCGTTTGGCCAGCGCCTATCCAAACCGAGCTTCCGCTACGTTCACCAGGCGACCTAGGGAGGAAGTCTAAATGAAATTCGTGACCAGCATTCTCAACCGCCGCGTATTCGTGGCGCTCGCCGCCGCCTCGATGCTTGCCGGCGTGATGCATTCGGCGCCGGCTTCGGCGGCGGACGTAACCATTCCGATCATCGTCAAGGACACCACCTCTTTTTACTGGCAGATCGTGCTGGCCGGCGCCCGCAAGGCCGGCAAGGACCTCGGCGTCAACGTGCCGGAACTCGGCGCCCAGGCGGAGACCGACGTCAACGGCCAGATCTCGATCCTTGAAAACGCCGTCGCCGGCAACCCGGCTGCCGTGGTCATCGCACCAACCGAGGCCAAGGCGCTCGGCAAGCCGATCGACGAGGCAGCCACCAACGTCAAGATCATCGGCATCGATTCCGGCGCCGACTCCAAGGCCTTCACCTCGTTCCTGACCACCGACAATATCCAGGGCGGCCGCGTCGCCGCTGACGGGCTGGCGGCCGCGATCGGCGAAGCCAATGGCGGCAAAATCGAGGGCGACGTCGCCCTGATCACCGCGCTTCCGGGTGCCGGCTCGCTCGAGCAGCGCGCCCAGGGCTTCAAGGAACAGCTTGCCGCCAAATATCCCGGCCTCAAGCTCATTGCCGACAAATACGCCGACGGCCAGGCCACCACCGGCCTCAACATCGCAACCGACCTGATCACCGCCAACCCGAACCTCAAGGGCATCTTCGCCTCCAACCTGATCATGGCGCAGGGCGTCGGTCAGGCGATCGCCGAGAACAGCCTTGCCGGCAAGGTCGGGCTGATCGGTTTCGACAGCGACGAGAAGCTGGTCAAGTTCCTCAATGACGGCGTCATTTCCGGCCTCGTCGTCCAGGATCCGTACCGGATGGGCTATGACGGCATCAAGACGGCGCTCGCTGCCTCGAAGGGCGAGAAGGTCGAGGCCAATGTCGACACCGGCGCCAACCTCGTCACCAAGGCTAACATGAAAGATCCGAAGATCGACGCGCTGCTCAATCCGAAGCTCGACTGAGCACCGGCATTGGCACACCGTTTCCGGGGCTTTTTGCCCCGGAAACGACCTACACGCGTGCCACTCGTGAGGCCGATCTGGGAGGCCAATCTGGGAGGCCAATTGGGAGGAACGTCATGACGTCGACGGCGCAGGAACTGCATCCCGCCCCAACGCTGGAACCGGGCAGGACGATCCTCGAACTCAAGGGACTGGAGAAGCGATATCCCGGCACGCACGCGCTGAAGCCGGTTGACCTCGCCTTCAAGGCCAGCGAAATCCACGCCATTGTCGGCGAGAACGGTGCCGGCAAATCCACCCTGATCAAGCTTTTGACCGGCGTCATGCCGCGCACCTCCGGCGACGTCATCTGGGAGGGCAAGCCGGCAGCGCTGGCGACGCCGCATGAGGCGATGGCGCTCGGCATCAATGCCGTGCACCAGGAGGTCGTTCTGTGCCGCCATCTCACTGTCGCGGCCAACATGTTCCTCGGCGAGGAGGATTCCCGCTTCGGCATACTGCAGCAGCGGGCCATGGTCAGGGAAGCGCAGAAGATCATCGACGATCTCGGCTTCGATCTGCCGGCGCATGTCGTGCTGGGTGACCTGACCATAGGCCAGCAGCAGCTGATCGCCGCCGCCCGCGCCACCGTGCGCGGCACCAAGTTCCTGATCTTCGACGAACCGACTGCCTATCTCACCCGCAAGGAAGCCGACCAGCTGTTCACGCTGATCCGCCGGCTGAAGGGCGAAGGCGTCACCATCATCTACATCAGCCACCGCATGGAAGAGGTATTCGAGCTCGCCGACCGCGTCTCGGTGCTGCGCGACGGCACGCTTGTCGGCACCAGGAACATCGCCGAGACCAACGACGCCGAGCTGGTCAAGATGATGATCAACCGCTCGATCGAGCAAGTCTATCACAAGGAGCATTTTACCCCGGGCGCGACGCTGCTCGAAGCCCGAAATCTTTCCGGCAAGGGCTTCGAAAATGTCTCGATGACGGTCCGTGCCGGCGAAATCGTCGGGCTCTACGGCCTGATCGGCGCCGGGCGCAGCGAGTTCGTCACCACGCTCTACGGCCGTCACCGCAAGTCGGCCGGCCAGATCCTCTGGGAGGGCAAGGAGGTTCAGGTCAACTCCGAGCATGACGCTATCAGGCTCGGCATGGCGCTGGCGCCGGAAAGCCGCCGCGACCAGGGCCTCTGCCTCAACCTGCCGGTCGGCCTCAATCTCAATCTGCCGATCTACAAGCGCATCTCCAGCAATCTGCTGATCTCCAGCGCACAGGAGAAGACCGAGGCGGATCGCCAGATCGCCAATCTCAGGATCAAGACGCCGACGCGTCACGCCCTCGCCTCCAGCCTGTCCGGCGGCAACCAGCAGAAGATCGTCATCGGCAAATGGCTGGCGCACGGCGCCAAGCTGTTCATCTTCGACGAGCCGACAGTCGGCGTCGATGTCGGCACCAAGGCCGAGATCTACCGCCTGTTCAGTGCGCTTTTGTCCAAGGGCGCCGGCATCATCCTGATCTCGTCCTATCTGCCCGAGGTCTATGAACTGGCCGACACGCTGCATGTGTTCCGGCGCGGCAAGCTGGTGGCCACTCATGGTTTCCACACTGCCGACCATGAGGAGATCCTCACCCAGGCGCTGGCCGAGAAACAAGAAAAACCGGGAGGACAGATATGAGCACCGAGGCGATCGCGGCCGAAAGGCCGAAACGCAACTACAACGCGCTGTTCGGGCTGACGCTGCTGGCGCTGCTGGTGCTGTTGTGGGTCATCCTGTCGGTGGCGACGCCGAGCTTCGCCTCCGCCAACAACATCTCGAACCTGCTGCGGCAAGGTTCGATGATCGCCATCCTGGCGGTCGGCCAGACCTTCGTCATCATCACCGGCGGTATCGACCTTTCCGTCGGCGCCGTGGTTGGCTTCGCCACCGTCATCGTTGCGATGCTGATCAATGCCGGCGTGCCGATTTACCTCGCCATCCTGATCACCTTGCTGGTTGGCGTCGCCATCGGCCTGTTCCACGGCTTCGGCATCGTCAAGATGGGCCTGCCGCCCTTCATCATCACGCTGGCGACGCTGACCTCGCTGCGCGGCATCGGCCTTTTGATGACCAATGGCAACTCGATCTCGATCAACAACGACGCCTTCCAGCTGTTTTCGCGCAGCTCGTTCCTCGGCGTCCCCAATCTGTTCTGGATGGTGATCCTGGTCGGCATCCCCGCCTACATCTTCCTGCATCACAGCCGCTGGGGCCGGTATCTGTTCTCGGTCGGCTCCAACGCCGAGGCCTCGCGTCTGTCCGGCGTCAACGTCCAGCGCACCATCTACATGGCCTATACGCTGTCTGGCCTCTGCGCGGCTTTTGTCGGCGTGCTGCTTGCCTCGCGCATCGGCATCGGCAATCCGACGCAGGCCGAGGGCTGGGAGTTGCAGGCGATCGCCTCGTCGGTGATCGGCGGCACTTCGCTGTTCGGCGCCGTCGGCTCGGTGCACGGACCGCTGCTCGGCGCCTTCATCCTCGCCACTATCAACAACGGCGCCAATCTCTTGAACGTCAATGCCTTCTGGCAGCGCATCATTACCGGCGTGCTGATCATCGTCATCGTCTATTTCGACGGCCTGCGCCGCCGCGGCAAATAGACCATCTTAACAACCGCCGGCCCGGCGATCGGGCCGGCGGCGCCATGAACCGACTGGATCAAAGCATGAAAGCCGTCATCTGCCGTTCGCCCGGCGATCTTGTTGTGGAAGACCGCCTGGCGCCGGGCACACCACCGCCGGGCTGGGCGTTGGTCGCGGTCAGTCATGTCGGCATCTGCGGCACCGACTATCACATCTTCGAGGGCAAGCATCCGTTCCTCGCCTATCCCCGCATCATGGGTCACGAGGTCTCCGGCACCGTGATCGAGGCCGGCGAAGGCGTCGACCTGCCGGTGGGCGAGCCGGTGATCATCAACCCGTATCTCGCTTGCGGCAAATGCAGCGCCTGCCGCCTAGGCAAGCCGAATTGCTGCGTCAGGATCGAGGTGCTCGGCGTCCACCGCGACGGCGCCATGTGCGAACGGATCCTGGTGCCGGCGCAAAATCTTTATCCGGCCAACGGCCTGTCGCTGGCCGATGCCGCCGCCGTCGAATTCCTGGCGATCGGGGCGCATGCCGTGCGGCGCTCGCTGGCTGATCCCGGCGCGCGCACGCTGGTCATCGGTGCCGGGCCGATCGGCCTCGGCACGGCGCTGTTTGCCCGCATCGCCGGTCTCGACGTGACGCTGCTCGACATGAGCGCGGAAAGGCTTGGCTTCGCCGCAAGCGAACTCGGCTTCGCCACCCTCGACGCATCACGGCAGTCTGCGACCGATCTGGTTCGCGAGGCGACCAACGGCGAAGGTTTTGACGTGATTTTCGATGCCACCGGCAACACTCAGTCCGTCCAGTCAGCCTTCGCCCATGTCGCGCATGGCGGGACGCTGGTCCTGGTCAGCGTCGTCAAGGACGACATCGTCTTTTCCGATCCTGAATTCCACAAGCGCGAGATGACGCTGATCGGCAGCCGCAACGCTCTGCGCGTCGACTTCGACCATGTCGCCGCCTCGATCCGCGATGGTGCTGTGCCGCTGGCAAAGCTCGTCACCCATCGCACGACGCTTGGCGACACGCCGCGCGACCTCGCCCGCTGGGCGCATGAGAAATCCGGCCTGATCAAGGCCGTCATCCAGGTCGGATGAACCGGACTTTAAAGCGCCGATATCTTGAGCTCGACCCGCTCAGCCGGAAACCGGGTTTCGGCAAACTGGATCGGCTGGCCGTCCGGCGTGACGTTGACGGCGACCGTGACCAGCACGATGGCGCCGGGCTGCAGATTAAGATCGGCAAGGTCGGCGGCGTCCGCGTGGCGGGCCGACAACACCGTCGATTGTCTGAGATAGTCACCGATGCCGAAACGCCGGAATGAGGCGGTCACCGATCCGGTTTCGGCCATGGCGGCATCGATGCCGGCGAAGCGAGCCGCGTCGAACCAGCCGGTCGCACGCGAGACCGGTTGCCCATCGGCTTCGCCGCGTGTCTCGAGGCGTATGACAGTCGAACCCCTGGCAAGCCCCAGCCCTTCGGCGACGCGCCGGCTGGCCGGCTCGACCGCCGATTCGAGCAGCACGCTGCGGCGCTCCGACGCCTGCCCTTGCAAGCCCTCCGAAAAACGGGTGCGGGCGCCGATCGGATAGGACAGGCGCTTGCGCGACAGCACGAAGGTGCCGCGCCCCTGTTCGGCCCTGAGCACGCCATCCTGCACCAGTGCGGCGATGGCGCTGCGCACCGTATGGCGGTTGACGCCATAGCGCTGGGCCAGTGCAACTTCCGGTGGCAATGCAGCATTCTCGGCAAAGTCGCCGACGGCGATCGACTGCAGGATCTGGTCGGCGATCTGCCGCCACAGCGAGACGCCGCTGCGCCGCTCCAAGCTGCTGGCCATCTGCTGACCGATCATTTCTTTGCCCCGATCTTTTCGCGCTGTCATCCGTCCGTCATGGACACGCTTTAGAAAATAGATATAATTTGTATAATTGTCCATATCAATGGACGAATTTTCGATGCAAGGGAATGTCAACCATGCGAGGACAGGAAGCGCGCGATCAGCAGCTTGAGCGCAAGGCCGTCATGGCGACGTTGGCGCAATCGACCGGCGACGATATCGTCCGCCTCTGGAACGAAGCCGGCCTGCCTTCGGAAGCAGAACTCCTGCGCGGCCCTGAAACCGGCCTGGTCACCGTGCGTGGCCGCATCGGCGGCGGCGGCGCACCATTCAACGTCGGCGAGGCGACGGTCACCCGCGCGACTGTGCGGCTTGCCTCGGGAGAAGTCGGCCACTGCTATGCGCTCGGCCGTGACAAGCAGAAAGCAAAACTGGCGGCGATCGCCGACGCGCTCTGGCAGGATCCCACCCGCCGCAACGAGGTCGAGAGCAAACTCATTGCGCCGCTGCAGGCCGCACTGGCCAGCCGACGTGAGCGGCGGCGCGCCGAGACGGCGGCAACGAAGGTCGATTTCTTCACCATGGTACGCGGAGAAGACTGATGGACATCGCAACGCAAGCGATCGAGGGCGGCTTTGCCAATCCGGTGTTCGACGCCCAGACAGTGTTCCGCGCCGTGATGGACGCAATGGCGCGGCCGGGCACCCTGCAGCCTCTGCCGGTCTTTGCCCGCCCACCGGCGCCGCTGTCGGCCACCGCGGGCGCCATCGCGCTGGCGCTGTGCGACAACGACACGCCGCTCTGGCTCGACCTCGTTCTGCAGGCCCCAGCAGCGATGAAATCCTGGCTCGGCTTCCACACCGGCGCGCCACTGGCCCACACGCCAGCCGATGCGCATTTCGCGCTGATCGCCACGCCGGCCGAGATGATGGCGCTCGACGGCTTTTCACAAGGCACCCAGGACTATCCCGACCGCTCGACGACGCTGATCCTGCAGGTCAGCGATCTCGTCTCAGGCGCGCCGCTGCTGCTCGAAGGTCCTGGCATCGAAACAACCGCGACAATCGCGCCGGCGCAGATGCCGCGCCACTTCGTCGAACAATGGAAGCAGAACAATCAGCGTTTCCCCCGTGGTGTCGACCTTATCCTCGCCACCCCGGAAGGCGTTGCCTGCCTGCCGCGTACGACGCGCATCAAGACGATGGAGGCGTGATATGTATGTCGCGGTAAAAGGCGGTGAAGCGGCCATTGCCAACGCCCACGCCCTGCTCGCCGACCGCCGCCGCGGCGACCGTTCCGTGCCGGCGCTTCGCCTCGACCAGATCGTCGAGCAGCTGGCGCTCGGCGTCGACCGGGTGATGAGCGAAGGTTCGCTCTACGACCGTGAATTGGCGGCGCTGGCCATCGTTCAGGCGCGCGGCGACATGATCGAGGCGATCTTCCTGGTTCGCGCCTATCGCACCACGCTGCCGCGCTTCGGCTACACCAGGGCGATCGACACCGGGGCGATGCTGGTCGAGCGGCGCGTGTCGGCGACCTACAAGGATCTTCCCGGCGGCCAGCTGCTCGGCCCGACCTTCGACTACACGCACAGGTTGCTCGACCCCGAACTCGCCGCGGGCGGCGACGTCGCCGAGCCGCTGCAGCGTGCCAGCGACGCGGACGCCATGCCGCGCGTCTCCGCCATCCTCGCCCGCGAAGGCCTGATCGAGCCCGATGGCGACATGCCGCAGGACCATATCCCGGGCGACATCACCCGCGAGCCGCTGGAGTTCCCGATGGCGCGCGACATCCGCCTGCAGGCGCTGTCACGCGGCGACGAGGGTTTTTTGCTGGCGCTCGGCTACTCCACCCAGCGCGGCTATGCCCGCAACCATCCGTTCGTCGGTGAGGTTCGCATCGGCGAGGTCGAGCTGGAACTCGACGTGCCGGAGCTGCCATTCGCCGTACCGCTCGGTTCTGTGCGTGTCACCGAGTGCCAGATGGTCAACCAGTTCAAGGGCTCGGCCAAGGCGCCGCCGCAATTCACCCGCGGCTACGGCCTCGTCTTCGGCCAGAGCGAGCGCAAGGCGATGGCCATGGCGCTCTGCGACCGCGCGCTTCGTGCAACCGAATTCGGCGAAGATGTCGTCGCCGCTGCCCAGGACGAGGAATTCGTCATCTCGCATTCCGACAATGTCCAGGCGACCGGCTTCGTCGAGCACCTCAAGCTGCCGCACTATGTCGACTTCCAGGCCGAGCTCGACCTGGTGCGCCGCATGCGCGCCGAGCACGACGCCCGCGAGAACGGCGGCAAGATGGAAGAAAAAAGGGAGGCCGCGGAATGACCGCACAACCGACCGACATCGCCACCTACAACTTCGCCTATCTCGACGAGCAGACCAAGCGGATGATCCGCCGCGCGATCCTCAAGGGTATCGCCATTCCCGGCTATCAGGTGCCGTTCGCCTCGCGCGAGATGCCGATGCCTTATGGCTGGGGCACCGGCGGCGTTCAGGTCACCGCCTCGATCATCGGCCCGGACGATGTGCTGAAGGTCATCGACCAAGGCGCCGACGATACCACCAATGCGGTCTCGATTCGCGCCTTCTTCAAGAAGGTCGCCAATGTCGCCGTCACCACCGACACGGCGAAGGCGACCATCATCCAGACCCGCCACCGCATCCCCGAGCACCCGCTGACCGCAGGCCAGGTGCTGGTCTATCAGGTGCCGATTCCCGAGCCGCTGCGCTTCCTCGAGCCGCGCGAGACGGAAACGCGGAAAATGCATGCGCTGGAGGAATATGGACTCATGCATGTAAAACTCTACGAAGACATCGCCAGACACGGTCGCATCGCCACCACCTACGCCTATCCGGTCAAGGTCGAGGGTCGCTATGTGATGGACCCGTCGCCGACGCCGAAGTTCGATAACCCGAAAATGCACCGTTCGCCGGCTCTGCAACTGTTCGGCGCCGGCCGCGAAAAGCGCATCTATGCGCTGCCGCCTTTCACCGACGTGATCAGCCTCGACTTCGAGGACCATCCGTTCGAGGTGCAGACCTTCGACCAACCCTGCGCACTGTGCGCGGCCGAAAACGTCTATCTCGACGAGGTCATCCTCGACGACCATGGCGGCCACATGTTCGTCTGCTCCGATACCGACCATTGCGAGAAGCGGCGCGAGCAAGGCCATCGCGGCCACCTTGCGCCCGAGACGATGGAGCCGGCGCAATGACCGACGAACCGCTGCTGCGCGTTTCCGCGCTGTCCAAGTTCTACGGCTCGCGCATTGGTTGCGAGAACGTCAGCTTCGACCTGTGGCCGGGCGAGGTGCTGGCAGTGGTCGGCGAATCCGGATCCGGCAAGACGACGCTGCTCAACTGCCTGTCGACCAGATTGCTGCCGAGTTCCGGCACCGCCAGCTACCGCATGCGCGACGGCCAGCTCCGCGAGCTTTACCGCATGAGCGAGGCCGAGCGCCGCTTCCTGATGCGCACCGACTGGGGTTTTGTCCATCAGAACCCCGCCGACGGGCTGCGCATGACGGTGTCGGCCGGCGCCAATGTCGGCGAGCGGCTGATGGCGGTCGGCGACCGCCACTATGGCAATATCCGCGCCACCGCCGTCGACTGGCTGTCGCGCGTGGAGATCGACGGGGACCGTATCGACGACGAACCGCGCGCCTTTTCCGGCGGCATGCGCCAGCGCCTGCAGATCGCCCGCAACCTCGTCACCGGGCCGCGGCTGGTGTTCATGGACGAGCCGACCGGCGGCCTCGACGTTTCGGTGCAGGCGCGCCTGCTCGACCTGTTGCGCGGCCTGGTCACCGATCTCGGCCTGGCGGCGATCGTCGTCACCCACGACCTTGCGGTGGCGCGTCTGCTGTCGCAACGCATGATGGTGATGAAGGACGGCCGCGTCGTCGAAAGCGGCCTCACCGACCGCGTGCTTGACGATCCCCGCGCGCCCTACACCCAGCTTCTCGTTTCTTCGATATTGCAGGTGTGAAGATGATTGTTCCGGGTGCTGGCCCGCAAACGAACGACGATCGGAGAATTTTCTGATGGCAACCCCGCTCGTCGTCTCCGATGTCGCCAAGAGCTTCACCATGCATCTGCGCGACGGCATCAAACTGCCGGTCGTCGCCGGCGTGTCGTTCTCGATCAGGAGCGGCGAATGTGCCGTGCTCGGCGGCCCCTCCGGCGCCGGCAAGAGCTCGATCCTGAAGATGCTCTACGGCAACTATGCCGTCGACGCAGGCCAGATCATCGTCCAGCACGAGGACGGGCTCATCGATCTGGCGACGGCCAGCCCACTCACCGTGCTTGCCGTGCGCCGCCTCACGATCGGCTATGTCAGCCAGTTCCTGCGCACAGTGCCGCGCGTCTCGGCGCTGGATGTCGTCGCCGAACCGCTGGTCGAGCGCGGCGAGGACCGTGAGGTTGCGTGCAACAAGGCGCGCGCCTTGCTGGCGCAGCTCAACCTGCCGGAAAAACTCTGGGCATTGCCGCCGGCGACCTTTTCCGGCGGCGAGCAGCAGCGCGTCAACATCGCACGCGGCTTCATCACCGAGCACCCGATCCTGCTGCTCGACGAGCCGACGGCTTCGCTCGACGCCAGCAACCGCGACGTGGTGATTGCGCTGATCGCGGCCAAGAAGGCGGCCGGCGTCGCCCTGCTTGGCATTTTCCACGACCACGACGTGCGCGAGGCGGTGGCCGACCGCGTCATCGACGTGACCGCTTTTGCCGCCGGGAAAATCGCCGCATGACCAGAAAACTGTCGGAAACGCCGCTTGTCCACGAGACGGCGGAAGTCGACAACTCGACGCTCGGCCGCTGGACCGAGATCGCCGAACGCTGCCGGCTTTCGGAAAGTACGCTCGGCGACTATTCCTACATGATGCAGGACTGCAGCGCCTGGTGCGCGACGATCGGCAAATTCGCCAACATCGCCGCCAGTGTGCGCATCAACGCCACCAACCATCCGACCTGGCGGCCGACGCTACACCATTTCACCTATCGCGCCTCTGACTATTGGGACGACGCCGAGCACGAGAGCGAATTCTTTGCCCAGCGCCGCGCCAAACGGGTCACCATCGGCCACGACACCTGGCTTGGCCACGGCTCGACCATCCTGCCCGGCGTCAGCGTCGGCGACGGTGCGGCGGTCGGCGCCGGCGCCGTGGTGTCGAAGGACTTCGCGCCCTACACCATCGTCGGCGGCGTGCCGGCCAAACCGATCCGCGAACGCTTCGACCGCCGCACGGCGGAACGCTATCGGGCACTTGCCTGGTGGGATTGGGACCACGCCCGCCTGCGCGCCGCGCTCGACGATTTTCGCGCGCTTTCGGCGGAAGCATTTCTGGAAAAATACGGCGGCTAGTGAATGGTGAATAGTGAATGGCGGCAGGGAAGCCGTTCTTGTCACCATTCACCATTCACCATTCACCATTCACCATTCACCATTCACCATTCACCATTCACCATTCACTTGATCGAACCGGGTCCGCCGGCTCGCCCCCTTCCAGGCTGTGGACGGTAACAAAACTGACATCAATCCGACACCGCGGTTTCACGCGGCTGCGCTAGCCAAGGCTAACAGACCTTCGAAACGCGACTGGACTGGAACTTGCCTATGTCAGCAACCTCAGCCACGCTCGAAATCCGCGGCGTCACCCGTCGGTTTGGCAGGAACACCGCCGTCAGCAACGTCGACATCTCGATCCCGCACGGCCAGATGGTCGGCATCATCGGCCGCTCGGGCGCCGGCAAGTCGACGCTTTTGCGCATGATCAACCGCCTCATCGATCCGAGCCAGGGCTCGATTTTCTTTGACGGCGCCGAAGTCTCCAGCCTGCGCGGCTCGCTGCTCAGGCGCTGGCAGCGCGACTGCGCCATGATCTTTCAGCAATTCAACCTGGTGCCGCGCCTTGACGTGCTGACCAATGTGCTGCTCGGCCGGCTCAATCACCGCTCGACAATTGTCAATCTGCTCGGTGTCTTCTCCCGTGAGGAACGGGCCGAGGCAATCGCGGCGCTCGAACGCCTCGACATCGCCCGCACGGCGCTGCAGCCAGCCGGCACCTTGTCCGGCGGCCAGCAGCAGCGCGTCGCGATTGCCCGCGCCATGATGCAGCAGCCGAAAGTCATCCTCGCCGACGAGCCGATCGCCTCGCTCGATCCGCTCAATGCCAAGGTGGTGATGGATTCGCTGCAGGACATCAATCTGCGCGAGGGCCTTACCGTCGTCACCAATCTGCACACGCTGGATACTGCGCGCACGTATTGCAACCGCATAATCGGCATGGCCGCCGGCAAGGTGGTGTTCGACGGTCCGCCCGAAGAGCTCAATCGCGAGGCCGTGCGCATGGTCTATGGCGCCGACAGCAAAGGCGGCGAAATCTCCGAGGCGATCACCTCGACCAGCGTCGCCGTCAAGCAAAAAATCGCCGCATCCGCCGGACCGCTCGAGCCGGCATTTCCTGGCTATTAGCTCCAAGATCCCGGCGAGTGGATATCGGTATACGAGTATACGAAAGCAGACGACGAAAGAGCGCCTGGACCGCCAGTCCGCATCAAGGCCGGGCGTAAAAAAGGCGCTGTCAAGATTCGAACGCTTCCGGCGCGACGCCGGAACCAACAGGAGAGACGCGAAATGTTTAGAAAAATACTTTTCGGTGCCGTTTCCATCCTCGCCATGGCGATGGGCGCGGTCCAGGCACAGGACCTGAAGGAATTCCGCGTCGGCATTCTGGGCGGCGAGAACGAGGCCGACCGTCTGCGCAACTACCAGTGCTTCGCCGACCACATCAAGGAAGTCCTTGGCGTCGAGAAAGTTTCCTTGTTCCCGGCCGCCGACTATGACGGCGTCATTCAGGGCCTGCTCGGCGGCACGCTCGACTTTGCCGAGCTCGGCGCTTCCGCTTACGCCAAAGTCTATCTCGAAAACAAGGACGCGGTTCAACCGGTCCTGACCACGATCCAGACCGACGGTTCGACCGGCTACCGTGCGGTCATGGTCGCCCGAGCTGATTCCGGCATCAAGACGCTCGCCGACATGAAGGGCAAGAAACTCGGTTTCGCCGATCCCGATTCGACTTCTGGTTACCTGATCCCGGTCACGTCACTGCCCAAGGACATCGGCATGGATGTGAAGAGCTACTTCGCGTCGACCGGTTTCGGCGGCGGCCATGAACAGCTTGTCCTTGAAGTCCTGAAGGGCACGTTCGATGCCGGCACCACCTGGGCCTCCGGCGTCGGCGACTTCAACGACGGCTACAGCTCGGGCAATCTGCGCAAGATGGTCGACAAGGGCGTCCTCAAGATGGATGACCTCGTCGAACTGTGGCAGTCGCCCCTGATCCCGAACGGCCCGCTGGTATTGCGTACGTCGATCGACGCCGGCACCAGGCAGAAGATCACCGATTTCCTGACCAAGCTTCCGGAAACCGATCCGGCCTGTTTCTCGGCAATTCAAGGCGGCGATTACAAGGGCTATTCGCCGGTTACCCCGGAATTCTACCAGCCGATCATCGACGCCCGTAAGGCGAAGATCGGCTCGTAGAAACAAACTGCCACAACGCCGCCGGGGCCATGTGCCGCCGGCGGCGTTGCCGCATCAGGGGCCGGGGATCTATCGATGAGTGCGACCGAAATTTACCGCGCGCCCGCGCTTTTACCGGAGGGAGCCACCGTCGAGCGGCACTGGCGCGATCTTGCCGCCCGCCGGCGCCTTTACACGATCGGCGGCCTGGTTTTCCTGTTTCTTGCACTCTCCGGCTCGCTCTGGTTCGCCAACGAAACCAACGCCGGAAAGTTCTTCGACCGCCTTCCCTACGTCGCCGACTTTTTCGCCGAGTTGAAGCCGCGCGACTGGTTCGACCCGGCGCGTGCGCTGTTCGACCTGCCGTCCCCCTATGACGACGGCAGCCTCAAGTTCGACTACCCGGAAGGCCGGGTCTACCTGACCCAGGGCATCTACATTCCGGAGTATTTCCACCGGATGATCGAGACGCTGAACATCGCCCTGTTTTCGACGCTGGTGGGCGCCACATTCGGTTTCCTGCTCTGCTTCTTCGCTGCAGGCAATATCACGGCCAGCCGCTGGGTCCGTTTCGCTACCCGCCGCTTCCTTGAAATTGTCCGCGCCTTTCCGGAAATTGTCATTGCCGGCTTTTTTCTGGCGATTTTCTCGCTAGGGCCGATTCCTGCGATCATTGCGGTCAGCATCCATACCGTCGGCGCGCTCGGAAAAATGTTCTTCGAAGTCGTCGAAAATGCCGACATGAAACCTGAGGAAGGCTTGCGCGCCGTGGGCGCCAATTGGGTCGAGCGGGTGTGGTTCGGCATCGTGCCCCAGGTCCTGCCCAACTTCATCAGCTATTTCCTGCTCCGCTTCGAGATCAATGTGCGCGCTTCGACCATTCTCGGCGCCGTCGGCGCCGGCGGCATCGGCGAATCCCTGCGTCTTTCGATCGGCCGAGGCCATGAGGCCAAGACCATCGCCATCGTCTTCCTGCTGTTCTGCACGATCGTCGCCGTCGACCAGCTTTCGGCATGGCTGAGACATCGTCTTGTCGGCCGCCAGGCGTTCGCATACGGCGGAGAGTAACGCGATGAACGCCGCCGCAATCAACGACGTCGCCGCTCGCCATCCGGACGCGTTCCGGCGCTCGCTGTGGAAGCGCTACGCCACTCCGATCGGCATGCTTCTTTGCATTCTCTACACCTTCTATTGTTCGTGGTTCTTGTCGGTCGCCGCCGTTCTCGAAAAGGCGAACTGGAACCTTGCCGGCGCTTATCTCGCCGACTGGGTGTCTTACGAAATCCGGCCCGACATCGAATTCAAGGACAATCATCTGACAATCGACTACTCCCGCTTCTCCAAGCTGGGATCCAATCCAGATCCCGACTGGGTGGCCAAGCAGATGGCCGTCATCGAGCGGCAGGTCGAGACAGCGCCGGCACCGGCGATCGCGACCAACAAGTCGTCGCATGATTCGTTCATGGCGCCTGGCGCGCCAACTGCCGAGAACCCGGCCGCCCCGTCGGGCCAATCCGCTCCTGCGGTGCCTGAAACGGTGCGCGAAAACGCCGTCGTGGCGGCGACCGTCACCCTTGGCAATGGCCAGATCGCCGTCACGCCAAACCTGGTCACCGTGACGCGCGGCGCCGAAACCGTCGTCTTTGACATCGCCAAGGGCAGTTCTGTGACACCGCGCATACCGCTGCCCGACTGGATCGAGCAACGCAGGCCAGGCTCGACAGCCTATGTCTCGTTCGGATTTCTCGGCCGTGCTGAGGTGCAGAACGACGAGGTAGTCGCCTGGCGACGTTTCTTCGGCTGGGCCAATTTCGTGTTCGACACGAACTCGCCATTCTGGGGAAAGCCGTTCAGCGAGGTCGCTTCACTGATCGTCGCCGGGGCTCGCATCGACCCGTCGCGGTCAAACGCGGCGCTCGCCTGGGACAACATTTTGAACAACGCCGAGTGGCAGCACGGCGACGTCTGGCTGAAACTCTTGCAGACCATCGTCATGGCTTTTGTCGGCACCGTGCTGGCCTCGATCGTTGCCTTTCCGCTCGCCTTCCTGGCTGCGCGCAACGTCACGCCGAGCCGCATAGCCAACCAGGTGACAAAGCGCTTTTTCGATTTCCTGCGCTCGGTCGACATGCTGATCTGGGCGCTGTTTTTTACGCGCGGCTTTGGTCCTGGGCCGCTGGCCGGCATGTCGGCTATCTTCTTCACCGACACCGGAACCTTGGGCAAACTTTATTCCGAGGCGCTGGAGAACATCGACGACAAGCAGCGCGAGGGCATCCGCTCGGTCGGCGCCACCCCGGCAATGGTGCAGCGCTACGGCGTGCTGCCCCAGGTTCTGCCGGTATTCCTCAGCCAATCCCTTTATTTCTGGGAATCCAACACC
Source organism: Mesorhizobium sp. WSM4810 (assembly GCF_055811235.1). NCBI lineage: Bacteria > Pseudomonadati > Pseudomonadota > Alphaproteobacteria > Hyphomicrobiales > Phyllobacteriaceae > Mesorhizobium > Mesorhizobium sp. WSM4810. Next base: position 189,848 of record NZ_JBVVQV010000008.1, read on the forward strand.
CGGTCAGCGACGATCATAGGCGCTGTCGGCGCCGGCGGCATCGGCCTGAAATTGTGGGAGGCCATGCGCACCAACACCAACTGGGCCAATGTTTTCTACATGGTTCTGCTGATCCTGCTTGTCGTTTTTATCTTCGACAGCATCTCCAGCTACCTCCGCCGCAAGCTGATGGGGACCGTCGCAAACAGCAATGATGAGCGGCGCGTTTCCGCCCGCCCGCCGGCAGCTCAGATCGCCTGAGAGGAAGGCTGCGTCCAGGCACCAGCCTTTTTCCAGCCGCTCTTGATGTGCTTGTAGCCGTCGCGGTAGACGGCTTCCGTGCTTTCCGAAAAATCGCGCCAGACCTTGGTAGCCGCCGCCAAATCTTTCAGCGAGCGGCCGAAGGCCTCGATCGTCAGCCAGTCGTCATAGCCGCTCTTGCGGATGGCCGAAAACGTCTCTTGCCACGGAATGTGGCCGCGCCCCGGCACGCCGCGATCATTCTCCGAAATATGGATATGGACGACATTCTTGCGGTTGCGCGAATAGGCGCCGATCGCGTCCGTCTCTTCAATATTGGCATGGAAAGTGTCGTACATCGCCTTGATGTGCGGCCGGTCGATTGCGTCGACATGCTCCGACAGATCGTCCATTGTGTTGAGCAGATAGCATTCGAAGCGGTTGAGCGCCTCCAGCCCGATGGTGACGTTTTTGTTGCCGGCATGATCGCCGATGGCGCGTTGCGAGGCGACGGAGCGCTTTTTCTCCGCCGCCGTCGGCCCACTGCCGGAGAAGGCGCCGAGCGTCGAATGCAGCGGGCCGCTCAGCGTTTTGGCGCCAAGCGCTTGTGTGCAGTCGATCGCCCATTTCATATAGTCGATGCCGGCTTTGCGCGTCGAGGCATCGGCCGAGATCAAATTCATCGCCGGATCGCCCATCGCCGAAACGGCGGTGCGCTCCAGCCCGATGCGGTCGAGCAGCGCGCCGAGCTTTTTGTAATCGTCCGGCGTGCCGGCAAAGATCGGTATCTCGACGCCGTCGAAGCCGGTCGCCTTGATATCCCTGAGCAGCGGCTCGTGTTTCTTCGACACCGCCGTCGTCCACAAAAACATGCACATGCCGATTTTCATCGACGTCCCTCCCTTTTTGACGGCCGGCTGGCTCCTCCGCCGACTTCGCCATAAGCCCCCTCATCCGGCCGCTTCGCGGCCACCTTCTCCCCGCTGGGGAGAAGAGGCAGACGGCAGCGCCGGCGTCTCCTCTCCCCTCGGGGAGAGGTCGGATTGCCCCGAATTGCCCTTGCAATTCGGTTGGCAATCCGGGTGAGGGGGCGCAGCGATCAAAGCTTCGTCCAGGCCCCGTTCTTCTTCGACGACTTCACGCAGGCTTCAATGAAGGCCATGCCTTCGACACCGTCGTGGATGGTCGGGAAAATAACCTCCTTAGCCGGCTTGCCACCCTTCCGGCGCGCCGCGCGGATGGCGCGGGCCGCCTCCTGGTAGATGTTGGCGAAGCCTTCGAGATAGCCTTCCGGATGGCCTGACGGAACGCGGCTGACACGCCCGGCGACGGGCAGCGCGCCGGCGCCATTTCGGGTGATCAACTGCTTCGGCTGGCCGAACGGCGTGTACCAGAGGTAGTTCGGATCGGCCTGCACCCATTCAAGCCCGCCTTTCGAGCCGTAGATGCGCAGCTTCAGCCCGTTCTCGTGGCCGGGCGCCACCTGGCTCGCCCACAACATGCCCTTGGCTGGGTGCGACTTGCCGACCGGCTTGAAGCGCAGCATCACATTGACATTGTCGTCGAGTTGCCGCCCCGGCACGAAGGCGTCGAGATCGGCGGAAAGCGCATCGAGCTCAAGCCCGCAGACGAAGCGTGCCAGATTGTAGGCATGCGTGCCGATGTCGCCCAGCGCGCCGCCGGCGCCGGCCTGTTTGGGATCCGAGCGCCACGCTGCCTGCTTCTGGCCGGTGGCGGCAAGGTCCTCGGTCAGCCAGTCCTGCGGATATTCCGACTGCACGATGCGAATGTCGCCGAGCTGCCCCTTGGCCACCATCTCGCGCGCCTGCCGCACCATCGGATAGGCGGTGTAGTTGTGGGTGAGGACAAAGACCTTGCCGGTCTTTTCGACCAATGCCGCCAGCTTCTTCGCTTCCGCCAACGTCGTCGCCAGCGGCTTGTCGCAAATGACGTGGATGCCGGCTTCGAGAAACGCCTTCGCCGCCGGCACATGCACATTGTTGGGCGTGACGATGGCCACCGCCTCGATGCCGTCCGGCCGCTTGGCCTCGGCCTTGGCCATCTCGGCGAACGAGCCGTAGCTGCGCGCCGGATCGAGCCCAAGCTCCTCGGCCGACGCCTTGGCGCGCGCCGGGTCGGATGACAGGGCACCGGCGACCAGCACGAACTCATTGTCCATGCGCGCCGCGATCCGGTGCACGGCGCCGATGAAGGCGCCTTGCCCGCCGCCGACCATGCCGTAGCGGATCGGGCCGCCTCCCGTTTCCGACTTCGATGCGCCGACCATGATTTTTCTCCCTCGTCTGAAATACCCCTCCCCCTTGAGGGGAGGGTGGCCCGAAGGGCCGGGAGGGGTCGGTTCATGCCGAGCGCTACGCCCAGCGACCCCACCCCGATCCGCTGCGCGGATCGACCCTCCCCTCAAGGGGGAGGGAAAGCGGTGCTAGATTCCCATCATGGCGCGCAGCACCTTTTTATCGGTCGCGCTGCCGGCGAAGTCGTCGAATGCCTTTTCCGTCACCCTGATGATGTGATGCTGGATGAAGGGCGCGCCTTCGGCCGCGCCATCCTCGGGGTGCTTCAGGCAGCACTCCCATTCCAGAACCGCCCACGAATCGTAGTCGTATTGGGCGAGCTTGGAAAAGATGCCGCCGAAATCCACTTGGCCGTCGCCGAGTGAGCGGAAACGCCCGGCCCGGTTCGTCCAGCTCTGATAACCGGAATAGACGCCTTGCCGGCCGGTCGGATTGAACTCGGCATCCTTGGCGTGGAAGGCCTTGATCCGCTCGTGATAAATGTCGATGAATTCGAGATAGTCGAGTTGCTGCAGCAGGAAATGCGACGGGTCGTAATTGATATTGCAGCGCTTGTGGCCGCCGACCGCGTCAAGGAACATCTCGAATGTCGCACCGTCGAAGACGTCCTCGCCCGGATGGATCTCGTAGCCAACATCGACGCCATTGTCCTCATAGACGTCGAGGATCGGTTTCCAGCGCTTTCCCAGTTCGGAAAACGCTTCCTCGATCAATCCCGCCGGCCGTTGCGGCCACGGATAAAGGTAGGGAAAAGCCAACGCTCCACAAAACGACACCGACGCCTTGAGCCCGAGGTTCTTGGAAGCCTTGGCGCCGAACTTCATCTGTTCGACCGCCCATTGCTGCCTGGCCTTCGGATTGTTGTGCACCGCAGGCGGTGCGAAGCCGTCGAACTGCGCGTCATAGGCCGGATGCACCGCCACCAACTGCCCCTGCAAATGCGTCGACAGCTCGGTGATCTCGACGCCGGCATCGCTGCAGATGCCCTTCACCTCGTCGCAATAGGCCTGGGAAGACGCCGCTTTCTCGAGGTCGAACAGCCGGCTGTCCCAGGTCGGGATCTGCACGCCCTTGTAGCCCAGCCCGGCCGCCCATCTGGTGATCGACGGCAGCGAATTGAACGGTGCGGCATCGCCCGCGAACTGCGCCAGAAACAGCCCAGGACCTTTCATTGTCGACGGCATCGGCATCCTCCCTCATTATCCACGACCAAGCATAGCGCCGATTGAAAGCAGGGCCAGCCTCTTTGGTCTTTTCTCGACAGGCGCTAGTGCGCGCCGTCATTCTGGTATTACCAAATATGCTGATTTGGTCAAGCGCCGCCGCGCGCAACCGGCGCTCCGCAAATTGCCGGTCAGCGGGCAAATATGCCAGTTTAATCAAAGAAATAATCATGGGCCGAGGCTGCCTTGCAGGATTTCTTGCCGTCCAGATGAAATTGCTGTAGACCTCTTTTCACGCCCAATTGGTCGAACCAGTTACGACGAATGCTGGAGCGCCTTGGGGAGGAACCATGCAACGCAATCTGGGGTGCGTCGCAGGCGAATTGTTACAGGCGAATTCTGGGAAGGACAGACCATGCATCTTTCAACGCACAACTGGATGCGGGCGGAACCGCTGGAAACGACGCTCAAGCGCATCAAGAAATTCGGCTATGAATCGATCGAGATTTCCGGCGAGCCCGCGCAATACAAGACCAACGAGACGCGCGCGCTCTTGAAGGAGCACGGCATCCGCTGCTGGGGGGCGGTGACGCTGATGCTGGGCGAGCGCAATCTGGCCGCCAGGGACCAGGGCCAACGCGAGCGCTCGGTGCAGTATGTCAAAGAGGTGCTGACGATGGTCAGCGAACTCGATGGCGAGATCATCACGCTCGTTCCCGCCACCGTCGGCAAGGTGGTGCCGGACGGCACCGAGGAAGAAGAATGGAAATGGGTCGTCGACGCCACCAGGGAATGCTTTACCCATGCCAGGAAAGTGGGCGTCAAGATCGCGGTCGAGCCGCTCAACCGCTTCGAGACCTACCTGTTCAACCGCGGCGCCCAGGCGCTGGCTCTGGCCGATGCGGTCAGCCCTGAATGCGGTGTCTGCCTCGACGCCTATCACCTCCATATGGAGGAGTTCAACGTCTACGATGCCATCCGGCAGGTCGGAAACCGCCTGTTCGATTTCCACGTCGCCGACAACAACCGCTTCGCCGCCGGTCTCGGACAGATCGACTGGCCGAAGATCGTCGACACCCTGAAAGAGGCCGGTTACGACGGCGCGTTGACCAACGAGTTCGTCGCCCCTGTCGACCGCACGCCGGCTGCTCCCTATCCCGACATGGTCGATCGCAACCCGGTCGACATCTCGCCGGAGCAGCTTAAATTCATCCAGGACCACGGTTCCAGCGTGCTCACGGAAAAATTCTACACCGACCAGATGCGCATCACCGCCGAAACGCTGCTGCCGCTGATCAAGTAATCGATCTCTGGAAACGAGCCTTTCCGACGGCGGCCCCTAACGGCGGCAAGGCAGAGGAAGAACATGCGCATCAAGACGGTCCAAGCCTGGTGGGTCCGCATACCGATCGAAGCCGCGCGGCAGCACCGCAGCGACTTCGGTCAGGTGACGACGTTCGACGCCGCAATCCTGCGTATCGAGACCGCCGATGGGCTGGTCGGCTGGGGCGAAGGCAAGAATGCCGCCGGCAGCACCGGCAGCTATGGCGCCCTCGTCCACATGCTGAACCACGAGGTCGGCCCGCAGCTGATCGGCTGCGATCCGGCCGACATCGGGGTGATCTGGGAGATGCTCTACAATGGCGTGCGCCACGACAGCGCCGCGCAAAACGGCCACGCCATGCCGCAATTGGCGCGGCGCGGCATCAGCATCGCCGCGATCAGCGCCGTCGATATCGCATTGTGGGATATTCTGGGCAAGTCGCTGGGGCTTCCGGTCTGGCGGCTGCTCGGCGGCCGCAAGCTTGACCGCATGCCGGCCTATGCTTCCGGCGGCTGGGCCTCCACCGAGGCAATCGGCGAGCAGTTGAAATCCTATATCGCCAAGGGCGGCTTCAAGGCGCTGAAGATGCGGATCGGCGCGATGGACGGCGCTCCGCACAATTCCGCCGCCCGCGTCCGCGCCGCAAGGCAGGCGCTCGGCCCCGAAGTCGACCTGATGGTCGATGCGCACGGCACCTATACGGTGGCGGAAGCCAAACGCTTCATCCATCTCGCCGGCGATCTCGATCTGGCCTGGTTCGAGGAGCCGGTCATCGCTGACGACAAACCCGGCATGGCCGAAGTGCGGGCGTCCGGTTCCATCCCGATCGCCACCGGCGAAAGCGAAGCGACGCGCTACGCCTTCCGCGACCTCGCCACGCTCAAGGCTGCCGACATCTTCCAGCCGGACCCTGCCTTCTGCGGCGGCATCAGCGAGGCGATGAAGATCGGCACCATCGCCAGCGCCTTCAATCTGCGCTTCGCGCCGCATCTGTGGGCCGGCGCGCCTTGCTTCTTTGCCGGGCTGCATGTCTGCGCTGCTTCGCCGGCTAGCTTTACCGTCGAATATTCGCTCGGCGCCAATCCGATGATCCACGATCTGATCGAGGAGACTGTCGAAGCAAAGGACGGTATGATAGCGATCCCCGAGAAGCCTGGACTGGGATTCACCCTTTCGGAACGGTTCCTGGAGGCGCACGCGCTACGCGGCTGATCATGAAAGAAAAGAACCTTCTCGCGGAACTCGCCGCCTATTTGTTCTCCCACTCCGACAAGGCAACCGGCCGAACGCCGTCGGAGCGTGAACTGGCGGAGCATTTCGCCGTCAGCCGCGGCCAGATCCGCGAGGCGCTGGCCATCCTCGAAGCCATGCGCATCGTCGAGCGCCGAGCCAAGTCCGGCATCTACATCGACACCAAGCAGGCCAGCGTCGAAGCGATGGCGCTTTTTGCCAAGGCCGGCCTGCCGCTCGATCCGATCCAGATCTACGAGACCGTCGAGTTGCGCAAGATCCACGAGATTAAGGCTGCCGAGCTTGCCTGCTCGCGCGCCACCGAGGAAAATTTCGAGCGGCTGCGCGAAATCCTGAAAGCTTCGGAAGACCGCATTGCGGCGAGCGAGGGCCTCGCCAAGGAGGACCGCGAATTTCACCTTGAGATTGTGCGGGCAACCAAGAACAGCGTTTTTCACAACATATGCAGCCTCTATTACTTGATGGGCGAGCAACGCCTGCCGATCTACTTCAACGATCCCGAACGCAGCATGCGCTCGCATGCCGAGCACATCCAGATCTACGAGGCGCTGCTGCGCCGCGACGGCAACCTCGCCCAGGCGCTGATGAGCGCCCATCTGCAAGGCGCGGAAAGCTATTGGAAAGGCCTGATCGAGGGCGGCGGGGCAGAACCTCACAGCCCAGCGCTCGAACCGGTCTGACATGCCTAAGATCTTGACGACACACACGCTGCACCCGCGCGCCTCCGCCATGTTGACCGGCGCCGGCGAACTCGTCGTCGCCTCAGCCCTTGATGCCGACACGCTGGCGACTGAGGCGAGGGACGCCAATATCATCATCGTTCGCGCGCCGCTGCCAGCAGCGCTTTTCGAAGGGGCGACGAAGCTCCGGGCGGCAATCCGCCATGGCGCCGGGCTCGACATGGTTCCCATGGAAGCCGCCACGGCGGCTGGCGTGCTGGTGGCAAACGTGCCGGCGGTCAATGCGCGCTCGGTCGCCGAATACGTGATGTTCGCGGCGCTGGCACTGCTGCGGCGCTTCCGCATGGTCGACCGCGACTTGCGGGCGAAGGGCTGGCTGGCCGGCCGCGACCACACCATTCTCGCCAGCGAACTCGCCGGCAAGACGATCGGCATTGTCGGCTTCGGCGCCATCGGACAGGCAGTCGGCCATATCGCGGCGCATGGTTTCGAGCTGAACGTGGTGGCGACGACGCGCAGCATGAGGCCGGCGCCGGACAGGGTGGGGTTCCTGTCGATCGATGCGCTGGTCGAGCAGAGCGACATCATCGTTCTGTGCTGCCCGCTGACAGCGGAGACGCGCGGCCTGATCAACCGCGAGCGCATCGGTCGAATGAAGCCGCACGCGCTGCTGATCAATATTTCGCGCGGGCCGGTGATCGACGACGAGGCGCTGATCGAAGCCCTGCAGAAGGACCGTATCGGCGGCGCCGCGCTCGATGTCTTTGCGATGCAGCCGCTGCCGCCCAATCACCCCTATTTCGGCTTCGACAATGTCATTGTCACGCCCCATATGGCCGGCATCACCGAGCAGTCGATGATGCGCATGGGCGTCGGCTCGGCTGATGAAACCTTGCTGGTGCTGGCCAACAAATTGCCGGTCAACCTGCGCAATCCCGAAGTCGTCGAGCATTACCGGCGGCGGTTCCCGGCCGACGCGTAACGCTACCGCCGTTTCGCCCAATTTCTGCACGACGCTGCACCCCATGCTCGTTTGTCGCCGCACCCCGCTGCTCGTTGCGATCGTTTCGATCTGCGTCCTGCCCTCGGTCGCTGCAGCCGAGAGCAGCAGTTATGTCTATTGCGACAACGGCCTGCGGTGCGTGATGGCGCCCTGTCCGTCGAACAGCGGGCTCGATCTTGCCACGGGCAAGATCATCAAGGGCGTGTCGATCGACATCGAGGAACTGCCGCCGCAGGACAAGGCACCCGATCTTTCGGACAAGCTCTACGCCGGCAAGGTCGTCGTTGTTGGCTCCATCGAGAACCGAACCCAGACCCTCAACGGCAAGCAATACACTCTGCCATGGCTGGTCGCGACCGGTATCGAACGCGCGTCCAGGGACAGCGAACGGGGCCACTGTTCGTCGCATTAACGTTCACATCTTCAACGGCCAAGCAGTGCCTCGACTTCCGCCGCGATGCGCAGCAGACGGTGGTCGTCGCCGTGGCGCGCCACCAGCATCAGCCCGGCCGGGCGCGCCATTCCCGGCATCGGCAGCGAGATCGCGCAGAGGTCGAACTGGTTGGCGATCTGCGTGTTGCGCAGCAGAAGGCCTTCCGTACGCTCACACAGCGCTTCGTCGCTGGTCATCGACACGATGGTCGGCGCGGTGACCGGCGCGGTCGGCAGGGCCAGCACATCGACAGACGCCAGCCGCTCGTCCATGGCGGCGACAAGCGCCGTGCGGCGGCGGATTGCCCTTATATAGGCCGTGGCCGGAACCGCGGCAGCGCGCGACAACGGCTCGCTCACCCGCGGATCGACCGGCGTCGCCGCGCCTGTTGCCAGCCAATCTGCATGGACCTCGGCCCCCTCCATTGCCGCGATCGAGGCCCGCCTGGTTACCGCGCGCAAATCGGCAAGGAGGTCGTCGATCGGCAGATCGGCGAGGCGTGCACCGGCGCGTTCCAGCTTGCGAACACATCGGTCGAACACCGCCGAGACCTCTTCTTCCGTATCTTCGAACAGCACGCCGCGCGGAATGCCGATGCGCAGCCCCGCAAACGAAAGCGGAACCAGAGCCACAGCCTGCTCGCCCGCCATCACCGCATCGGCTGCCGCACATTCGGCGACGGTGCGCGCAAGCGGGCCGATAGAGTCGAGCGTGTCGGACAGCGGGAAGACGCCATCGCGCGGTACCCGCCGCGCCGTCGGCTTGAAGCCGACGACACCGTTCAGCGCCGCCGGAATACGCACTGAGCCGCCGGTGTCGGAACCGATCGATATTGCGCTCGTGGCTTCGGCAACGGAAACACCGGCGCCGGAGGATGAGCCACCCGCGATCCGGCCGGCGTCGGTCGCATTGCCGGGCGTGCCGTAATGCGGGTTGACGCCGATTGCGGTGAAGGCGAATTCGGTCATGTTGGTCTTGCCGAAGATCACCGCGCCCGCTTGCCGCAGCCGCCGCACGATGACGGCATCCCGCAGCGCCGGCGCTGCGGTGCTGAGCAACAACGAACCGGCCGTGGTCGGCTCGCCGGCGACATCGAACAGGTCCTTGATCGACAGAATTGTTCCGTCGAGCGGCCCGATCGTCACGCCGGCTCTGCGCCTGGCATCGGCGGCGTCGGCTGCTGCTCGTGCGGCTTCCGGATAGAGTTTTACGAATACGCTTTCATTGTCGGCGCGGACGGCGAGACGCGAAAGGACGGCTTCGAGGCGGTCGCGGGCTGATTGCATGGCACAGTCTACTTTTTTATTGTCGCCCGAACAGCCCAGCACACTGACGTCAACGGCTAGCGATAGCCAGTCACATCCGCTGGTTTGCCGGCGTCCTGAACCTCGGGAACGTAGCGCCACGCGTCAGGCCGCGAGCCGTCGAGATCGGTAAAGCCGTAGACCTGCGCCAGCCCGCCACTCGACAGCGACTGTCCGTTCCAGCGCGAACGATCCGGGTCCGCCGCAAGCGCCGCCACTGCGCGCCCGATAAAGCGCGGGGTCTCGGAAATGACGAAATGCGGCACTTTTGCTGTCGCATCACGCCAGTTGTCCTCGGTCACCCCGAAAGCTTCCAACATCATTTCCGAACGCAGCCAGCCGGGTGTCAGCGAAATCGAGGTGGCGCCGTGCGGGGCGAGGTCCTTGGCATGGGCCCAGGCCATACGGGTCACCGACACTTTGGCGAGGTCATAGAACGGTGAGAGCCGATAATGCTCGGCATTATACTCCGCGGTGCCGTCGGTGACTTCGACCAGCAGGCCGCCCGGGCGCTCGATCAGAAGCGGCAGCGCGTAATGCGCGGTGATCAGATGCGTGTCGATGCCCAGCCGCAACATGCGCAAACCATTCGTGAGTTCATGCTCCCAGACCGGCTTGTTCCATTCGAACAGTTTCTCGCCGCCCCAAATGTCGTTGACCAGCACATCGAGGCGGCCCTGCTCGGCACGTATCCGGTCGACCAGCTTGCGCACGTCTTCGGCAACCAGATGGTCGACTTGCACAGCGATGCCATGGCCGCCTTGCGCTGAAACAAGCTCTGCCGTTTCCTCGATGGTTTCCGGGCGGGCGTATTCGGACTGATGCGCGCGTGTCGTCCGCCCGGTGACGTAGACCGTCGCGCCCGCGGCACCCAGTTCGACAGCAATACCTCTCCCCGCACCGCGCGTGGCGCCAGCGACCAAAGCGACCTTTCCCTCAAGCGTCATTGAACTCCCCAGACTCTGACCAACCAATGCTCTGACCAACCAATGCTGGCCTTCTTCAATGTTAAGATATATAAATGATCATTCGGTTATAAATGGATGTCAAGATGCCTCGGCAAAAAACGCAATCCGACGAGGACGTGCTGGAAGCGGCGCACCGGCTGATCCACAGGCATGGCCCGGAGGCACTCACATTTGAACGGCTGTCCCAAACTTGCGGGCTCTCCGGATCGACCCTGGTGCAGCGTTTCAAGAACAAGGCCAAGCTCAGGCAAAGAACCTTGCTGCAGGCATGGGACAGGCTGGACGCGAAGACGACAAAACTCGCAGACGCGACGCCGAGGACCCCTGTTGGCGCGATCGAATTGTTGGTGGCGCTATCGCGTGACTATGGCGACATCGAATCCTATGCAGAGGGCCTGCTCGTCCTGCGCGAAGATCTGCGCGATCCGGTGCTTCGCGCGCGGGGGGCGTCGTGGAAGGCATCCCTGTGCAACATCCTCGACTCTTGCTTTGCCTCTGTCGTCGACACGCCGTTGGACATCGGCCTGCTGATGGCATCGCACTGGCAAGGCTCGCTGCTTTGGTGGAGCTTCGACCCGAAGGCCGAAGTTGCATCCTACGTCGAAGACAGTCTGGGCCGTTTTGTCAACGCAATCGTCACGGCCCGAAAACCATAACCGATATTCGGGCCAGTTCTTGGAGGCGTCCTAGGTGGGACGCACCTACGGATGACTTAGGTTGCGCTCCTCGGGCCGAGCAGGAACGCCGCCAAGGCCGGCAGCAAAGTCGCGATCCCGCAATAGGCGAAAGCGCTGGCAACGCCGGCATTGTCGACCAGCAGGCCGCCGAAAACGGCGCCCAGTGCGATGGCCACCTGGAATGTGGCGACCATCAGCCCGCCAGCGCTTTCTGCCTGGTCGGGAGCGGCTCGCACCAGCCAGGTCTGCAGCCCGACCGGCACCGCGCCAAAGGCAAAACCCCAGGCGGCCACCGCGATCGCCGCCACCGCGGGCGAGGCGCCGACGGTCAGCAGCAGAAGTGCTGCGACTGCAATCAGCAGCGGCGCCAGGCCCACTGCAGTCTTGAGGCTGCGTTCGGCCATGAAGCCGCCGGCAAAATTGCCGAAGAAGCCACCGATGCCGTAGGCGAGCAGCACAAGCGAGATCGTCTCGATGTCCAGCGCAGGCACCTTCTCGAGAAACGGGCGGACATAGGTGAAGCCGGCAAAATGCCCCGAGGCGACCAGCAGGACCACCAGAAGCGCAACCCTGATCATCGGCCGCTTTATTACCTCCAGCAAGGTCCGAAAGCTTGCCACGCCCGCCGGCGGCAGCTTCGGAAGGGTGGCGATCTGCACGAGCAGCGCCAGGGCGCCGACAACAGCTGCGATCATGAAGGCCGTTCGCCATCCCCAGATGTCGCCGACATAGGCACCGACCGGGGCCGCACAGACGGTCGCCACCGAAACGCCGGTGAGGATGATCGACATGGCGCGCGGCATCAGCCGCATCGGGACAAGCCGCATCGCCATGGCCGCCGACACCGACCAGAAGCCGCCGAGGCTGATCCCGAGCATGATGCGGGCGATCAGAAGGACGGGAAGCGAGGACGCAAACGCCGCCAACAGGTTCGACAGGATCAGCAGCACGGTCAGTCCCCACATGACGAGCCTGCGGTCCAGCCGTTTGGTGACGATGGCCATGGTCGGAGCGACTATCGCGCCGACAACGGCGGTTGCCGTCACCGCTTGGCCGGCGGTGCCTTCGGTCACGCCGAGATCCTGCGCCAGCGGCGTCAGCAGGCTGGCAGGCAGGAATTCCGCGGTCACCAGCCCAAACACACCGAGCGCGAGGGATACGACCGCCCCCCACGCCGGCTCGGCTCGTTCATCGGTTTCCGCCGGATCGAGAACGGCGTCGATGACGCCTGTGGCGGGTTCGGTCATGATGGGATCTCCGATCTGGTTGCAGCGCAACATTTGGCTGCAGTGCAACATAGGGAGTGACCGCCTGGAGTTTCCATGCTAGAAACACCATCATGCTTGACCATTCGTCCAAAGTTCCGGTCACCGGCGATCCGCTGACAGACATATTGCGCGGGTTACGGCTCGACGGCGTCGAATATGGCCGCTGTGAGATGCAGGAGCCTTGGGGCCTCCAGTTTCCGGCCCAGACGGCGGCGCGGTTTCATTTCATCGGCCGCAAGGGATGCTGGTTGCTGCAGCCGTCCGGCGAATGGGTCGAGCTCAAGGCGGGCGACGCGGTGCTGCTGCCGCGCGGCGCCGCACACGTCCTGGCGAGCGAGCCGGGCACCGAGACTTCGCCGATCCAGGGCTATAAGGTCGCGGAACTCTGCAAGAACGTCTACTGCCTGTCCAATGAAGGTTGCCGGCCGGGGACGCTGCTGTTTTTTGGCAGCATGTACTTCAATCTCGACGGTTTGCACCCATTGCTCGGCATGATGCCGGACGTCATGCGCGCGCACGAGTTGGAAGCCTATGAACTTGGTATCCCGCATCTGCTGGAGGCGATGGCGCGCGAAGTGACGATGGAGCGCGTCGGCTCCGGCGGCATTCTGGCACGGCTTGCCGATGTGCTGGCCGCCACCGTCATCCGCTCATGGGTCGAGCGCGGCTGCGGCGACTCGTCCGGCTGGATCGCCGCGGTGAGGGATCGCGAGATCGGGCGCGTGCTGGCCGCGATCCATCTCGAACCGGACCGCGACTGGACGGTGGAGACGCTGGCCAGGATGATGGGCGCCTCTCGGTCGGGCTTCGCCGAGCGCTTCGCGACGATCGTCGGCGAAACGCCGGCCAAATATGTCACCCAGGTGAGAATGCACCAGGCACGGCAATGGCTGGTCCGCGACCGGTTGAAGATTTCCGTCGTCGCCGCACGCCTGGGCTATGAATCCGACGCGTCGTTCAGTCGGGCGTTCAAGCGCGTCATCGGATCGGCTCCCAGCCATTTTCGCGCCGAGGAACAGGCCGAGACCCGCCAAGCCGGCTAAACCTGGCCACAGGCTTCAAGCCGCCTAGCAATTTGCCGCCCAACAGACGCGCATTTTTGCGCGACGCGGCTTAGCCTGCGTGACGAAGGCTTATCCCGGTACCCTTGTCGAACAGCACCACCTTGTCCGGGTCCCAGGCAAAGCGCACCGGCTGCTCGATCTCGACATCGGTTCTGGCCGGCACCGTGGCCCGCAGCATGGCGTCGCCGACCCGCAGCGTCAGGATCTTTTCGACGCCATGGTTCTCGACATCGTGGACGCGCGCTTCCACCGGTGCCCCGCTCTCGAGATAGAGATCCTCGGGACGAATACCGAAGACGAGCGGGCGACCGTCGGTCTCGCCGCTCGTCCTGGCCCCCCCCGCAAAAGGCAGTTCGAAATTCAGCGGTGCCATCACCACGCGGCCGTTGACGAGCTTGCCGTCGATGAGGTTCATCGGCGGCGAGCCGACGAAGCTCGCCACATAGGTGTCGCGCGGATTGTTGTAGATCTCATAGGGCGTGCCGGTCTGGACGATGCGGCCATGGTTGAGCACGCCAACCTTGTCGCCCATCGACATCGCCTCGATTTGATCGTGCGTGACGAACAGGAAGGTCTGGCCAAGGTTCATTTGGATGTTCTTCAGCTCGGTGCGCAGTGCCTCGCGCAACTTGGCATCGAGCGCCGACAGCGGCTCATCCATCAGGAATACGCGCGGCTTCCTGACGATGGCGCGACCAATCGAGACGCGCTGCATCTCGCCGCCAGAGAGGCGATCCGTCTTGCGGTCGAGCAGATGCTCGATCCGCAAGGTCTTGGCAACGCGGTCGACGCGCGTCTTGATCTCGTCGGGCTCGATGCGGCGGATTTTCGGCTTCAGCGGGAATTCGAGGTTTTCGCGCACCGTGTAGCGCGGATAAAGCGAATATTGCTGCAGCACCAGCGCCACATCCCGCTCGGCGGCACCCCAATTGGCGACATCGACGCCGTCGATGAAGACCTGACCTTCGGTCGGCTTCTCCAGGCCGGCGACCATGCGCAGCGTCGTCGTCTTGCCGGCGCCGGTCTCGCCGAGCAGCACGAAGAACTCGCCGTCGGCAATGTCGAGATTGAGCCCGGCCAATGCGGTGTGATTGCCGAATGTCTTCGAGATGTTCTTGAGCTGGATATGGGCCATCAGAGTCTCACCCCCAGCGAATTGCCGCTTGTCGTGTCGAAGAAGTGCGCCTGCGCCGGGTCGAGCCTGGCGAAGACCTGGACCCCCGGCTTGCCGACGAAACCGGAACGGGTCCGGGCGCGCAACATCTGTGCCCCGACCTTGAGGTCGACGATGTCGTAGGAGCCAAGCGGTTCGATGATGTGCGCCTCGACCGGCAGATAACCGTCCGCCGGCTCGCGCGAGACCATCACGCCTTCGGGGCGGATGCCGAGCGCAAGGCGGTCCTGCCCGACGTTCGCGGCGTCAAGCTGGCCGACCAGTTCGGCCGGGAAAACGAACCCTTCCGCGGCCCCATCGACGGTGACCCTGGCGCCGGAGCCGTTCATCGTCACCGCCGCATTGGCAACGTTCATCACCGGCGAGCCAACGAATTGCGCCACGAACAGATTGGCCGGGTGCTTATACACTTCCGATGGGCTGCCCACCTGCTGCAGAACGCCCTCATGCATAATGACGATGCGGTCGGCAAGGCTCATCGCCTCGATCTGGTCGTGGGTGACGTAGATGGTGGTCGAGCCCTGCTTGATGTGCAGCCGCTTGATCTCCGCGCGCATCTCCTCGCGCAGCTTGGCGTCGAGCGCGCCGATCGGCTCGTCCATCAGCATCGCCTTCGGCCGCCGCACCAGCGCCCGGCCGATTGCTACGCGCTGCATGTCGCCACCCGACAGCGCCGACGGCTTCTTGCCGAGCAGATCGTTGATCTGCAGCACTTTGGCGACCGAGCGCACCTCGCCGTCGATCTCCGCCTTGCTCTTGCGCATGGCCCGCAACGGAAAAGCGATGTTCTCGTAGACGCTCATATGCGGATAGAGCGAGAACGACTGGAAAACCATGGCGATGTCGCGGTCGGCAGCCTTGAGATGCTGGACCGGCTTGCCGTCGATGAGGACATCGCCGCCGTCGATCGTCTCCAGCCCGGCGATTGCGCGAAGCGTCGTCGTCTTGCCGCAGCCCGACTGGCCGAGCAGCACGATGAACTCGTTGTCGTCGATCTTGAGATTGAGGTCTTTGATGACCTGGACGGCGCCAAAGAATTTCTGGACGCCACGAAGCTCGATCTGGGTCATGCGTGACCTTCTTTTTCCGGTGCGCCGGTCGCCTTCGGCTCCTGCCTTGGACCGACCCAGCCCGTGATCATGAACGTCAGCAGCCCGACAATGATGATCGTCAGCCCGTAGCGGTGCAGAAAGAGGTTCCACGGCTGGCAGAGCGCGATGATGCCGAGCACCATCACGATCTCGGCTGTGCGCTGGATTGTAGCATGGCGGATCATTTGCGGATCGCTCCGAAGGACATGCCGCGCAGGAGGTGGTTGCGCAACAGGAAGGTGAAGATGGCGACCGGCAGCAGGAACAGGAAGGTGCCGGCGGCGATGACCGTCCAGTCGGGCAGGCCGGAACCGACCTGGCTTGGAATGAACGGCGGCGCCGTCTGGGCGCGGCGGTTGGTCATGATCAGCGCGAAGGCATATTCGTTCCACGCGGTGATGAAGCAGAACACGGCGGTGGCGGCGATGCCGGTGGCCGCTTCCGGCAGCACGATCTTGAAGAAGGCCTCCATGCGCGTATAGCCGTCGACGAGCGCCGCCTCCTCATACTCCTTCGGAATTTCGTCCATGAACCCCTTCATCAGCCATACGGAGAAGCTGAGGTTAAAGGCGGTGTAGAGGATGATCAGGCCCCAATGCGTGTCGTTGAGGCCGACGACCCGGTACATCAGGAACATCGGGATCGCCACTACCACCGGCGGCAGCATGCGCGTCGACAGGATGAAGAAGAGCAGGTCCTGTTCCCCCTTTATCTTGAAGCGCGAGAACCCGTAAGCCGTGAAGGTGCCCATGCCGACGGCGAGGATCGTCGAGGTGATGGCGACGATCAGCGAATTCATGAAGCGGCTCGGATAGCCGGACCACTGCACCTCGCCCCTGCCCGAGCGCACCACCTTCTCGCCGCCGTCAAACACCAGCCGCTCCCACCACGGGGCGGCGGCATATTGTTCCGGCGTCGGCGCTGTGCGCAGTTGCGAGCGCTTGGTGAACAGCTTGACGAAGGGCGATATCTCCGGCTGGAAGACCACCGTCGGCGGGATGGTGGTGGCGAGGTTGCGCGGCTTGAACGCCGTCGAGGCTATCCAGTAGATCGGCGCCAGGAAGATGATCGTGACGATCAGCACGCCGACGATGGCGAGCTTGTTGAGCGAACGCTCGGCAGAGGTGGTGACAGCGGCCATGTTAGCGCTCCTTCACCTTGTTCAGGTATTTGACGTAGATGTTGGTGATCGCCAGGATCATGATCAGCACGATGTAGGCGAGCGCGCAGGAGCGCCCGGTCTGCCATTCCTGGAACGCCATCTTGTAGAGCCGGATCGAGATCACCTCGGTGGTCGGCTGGCTGGTCAGGATGTAGGCGAGATCGAATGTCTTGAACGCCTCCATGGTGCGAAAGATGATCGCGATCATCAGGATCGGCGCGACCAGGGGCAGCGTAATGCGAAAGAAGGTATAGAACGACCCGGCGCGGTCGATCGCGGCCGCCTCGTAGAGGTGCTTCGGCACTGCAGACAGGCCGGCAAGCGACAGCAGCATGACGAAGGGCGACCACATCCAGATGTCGGTGATGGCAACCGCGTAGAGCGCCATGTCGGGGTTGGACAGCCACTCGAAGGAGCCGAGGCCAAGCGTATAGTTGATGATGCCAAAGGACGGATCGTAGAGCAGTTTCCAGAACAGGCCGACGACAGCCATCGACAGCATCATTGGCAACAGCAGCAGTGTCGTCAGCAGGCCCTTCAACGGGATATCGCGATTGAGCAGCAACGCCACGCCGAAGCCGACGATGACTTGGCCGACCACGGAGACGATGACATATTTGGCGGTGATGGCGAAATTCGACCAAATGAACGGGTCGTTGAGCAGCTCGCGGTAATTCTGCAGTCCGACGAAATTGGCCGCCGCGGGGCTCGACGCGCGAAAGTCGGTGAACGAATAGCCAAGCGAATAGAGCAGTGGAAAGATGTTGAAGACGATCAGGAAAACGATCGTCGGAATGATGAAGAGATTGCGGATCGTAAGGTCGCTCATGCCGCGGGCGGCGGAGCGCGAGTTGGGATCCAGCGTGGTCATAACTGCAGTGGCCAAGGCCCGTTCCTTCCTTGTCCGGAAAAGAAAACGGAAGGGGCGGCTCCCGCCCCCTCCGAGCGTTAGTGCCGTTTACTTCACGCGGTTGTATTTCTTGAACGTCGCGTTCCAATCCGCGGCGAGCGCATCGAGCACTTCCTTGGCCGTGCCCTGATTGCCGGTGATGTAGGGATAGACGCGTTGGTTCATCTGGATGAGCAGCTCGGCATATTCCGGCGTCGCCCAGAAGTCCTTCACCTTGAACATGGTTTCGTAGAAGGCCTTGTTGTATGGCGTGGCGTTCTGGAATTCAGGCGACTCGAGCACTTTGGCACTTGCCGTGTAACCGCCGAGTTCCGCCCATTTCTTCTGCGTCTCGTCCTTGATGAACCATTCCAGGAACTTCATCGCCTCTTCCTGATTCTGCGAATAGGAGACGACGGAGATGCCCTGGCCGCCGAGCGCGGCGAACTGATCGCCGTTCGGTCCAGGAGGGTTGGCGAAGAAGCCGGTGGCCTTGGCATTCGGGTTGGAGGCTTCGTTGATGAGCGCCGGGAAGAAAGCGAAGTAGTTCATGCTCATCGCCGCCAGGTTCTCGGTGATCGCCTGGTTGTCCTCGATGAAGAAGCTCTTGGCCCAACCAGGAGGGGTGAAGGAATAGAGCTCCTTGTAGGCCTCGAGCGCCTTGACGTTCTGCTCGGAGTTGATGATCCCGTCGACCTTGTAAGTGGCATAGTCGCCAAGCTCGCCGCCGAAGGAGAAGATGGCGTTCTCGACGCCCATCACCAGAGCGTCGTAGGAGTTATCGGTATAGATGGCGACGCCGTAGCGCTTCTCGTCGGGACGGTGGAAGAATTCGGCGATGTCGCGTAGCTGCTTCCAGTCCTTCGGCACGCCGAGATCGTAGCCGTACTTGGCTTTGAAGGCCTCCATCTCCTTCGGATCTTCGAACCAGTCCTTGCGATAGGACCAGCCGACCGCGTCGCCCTCGGCCGGAATCGACCAGTATTTGCCGGAGTTGGATGGATATTCGGCGTAGTATTTCACCGTCGCCGGCGCCATCACTTCCTTCAGATTGTGCTTGTTGAAGAAGTCAGTGAGGTCGACATAGTGACCGGCCTCGGAGGCGGCGCCGATCCACTGCGAATCGCCGACGACCATGTCGTAGGCGCTGCCCTTGGCGTTGAATTCGGTGAACGCCTTGGTCTGGAAATCCCCCCACGGCGTCGTCTCGACCGTGACCTTCACGCCGCTCTCGGCCTCGTAAAGGTTGACCAGTTCCTGCAAATAGTTCGCCGGATCCCATTCAGCCCAGAATATGGTGAGTTCCTTATCCTGCGCGTAGACGGACGTTCCGCAGGCGAGCACTAAGCCGATACCAGCAAGCATGCTGGTCATTGTCTTGCGCATGATGATTTCCTCCCTTGTGCGCATTCTACCGTATCATCCGAGCCGGCGGCGAGGCCGGCCCTGGTAGTTCCTTCCGTGATGGCGCCGTTCCGGTTTTCGAGCCTCCTCGCCCAACCGGAAATGGATCGCAGCCTCACTTTTGACCCGCTATATTGTCCTGATCTGGTATTACCAATTTCGGACGCACGTCAAGCTCTTTCTTGGACGATGGCAGGGCCTCAGACAAGCAGATTCCAGCAACATCTGTCTGTTTTTCTTAAATTTTCCTACTCGTTGATACGCAAGGCCCTTGTTCGCGCTACGAAACACCGACTATTGTCAGTAGGAGGCATCCCCATCTGGTCGAACCAGATCGATACTATTCCGCAGCTGTCGCCGGCGCACGTCTGTTTCCTCCAGCCATCGATTCCGTCACTGCAGCCCGCACCAGGGCGCCGGCTGCCCATTGCGCTACCGACATCATCTTGCGGCTGTCCAGCCCCCATATATCCTTCAGCACGATCAGCACTTCGACGCCGAATATCAGCGACAGGGCCTGTGCCAGGCGGTTGAATTCGCGAGGCGGCAGCCGGTGCTTGAGCGGTGCGATCGCGTCCTTGAGCAGATCGATGCGATGGCCGCGCGTGAAGGCCGGCTCGCCGTCGAGTGTGCCGGCCTGCCGCCGCGCCCACTGGTCGAGCGACAGCTTCAGCGCCGCCTTGAACGTCGCCTCGAAGGCTTCGATGCGTGGCATGGCCGTGTCGAACAGTTCGACGACGCGGCGCTCGGGATCGGCCGAGGTCGATTTCCAGGTGAGGATCGGCCCCAGCCCTTCGTCGACCACCGCCTGCACCAGCGCCGCCTGGCTTGGAAAGTACCGATACGCGGTGGCGCGGGAGACTTCCGCCGCTTCGGCGACCTCGCTGACCGAGGGCGTGGCGCCCGCCTGCATCAGCCTTGTCGCCGTCTCCAGCATCAACCGCCTTGTGCGGGCGCGCGGCCCGCGCGCCGCTCCAGAACCGGCATCGTCGGGCACTGCCGCTGGTTGACGTGAGACATTCATGTCAATATGATACGCACGTCTCAAAAAATTGCAATGGCCTTTCGCGCTGCCGAACGGCCGGGGCAAAAGAGCGGCCGGCAGCAACGCCGAGTGCGCCTCGAACCTGGGGAAACGCAATGAAGCGCGTCTATGTGGTGGGCACCGCCGACACCAAGGGTGAGGAACTCGCCTTTCTTGCCGATGCGGTCGCAGCCACCGGTGCTGCTGTCGCCCGCATCGACGTCGGAACGCGCAACGCGACCGTGCCGGTCGATGTCTCGGCCGAAGAGGTCGCCGGCCACCATCCCGTTGGCAGCAGCGCCGTGCTGGGCAGCGACGACCGCGGCACCGCGGTGGCGGCAATGGCCATCGCCTTCACCCGGTTTGTCCAATCGCGCACCGATATATCCGGCATGATCGGTATCGGCGGTGGTGGCGGCACTTCGATCATCACATCAGGCATGCGCGCGCTGCCGCTCGGCCTGCCCAAGATCATGGTCTCGACGCTCGCCTCGGGCGACACCGCGCCCTATGTCGATGTCTCCGACATCGTCATGATGCCGTCGGTGACCGACATGGCCGGCTTGAACCGGCTGTCTCGCGTGGTGCTGCACAACGCTGCCCAGGCAATAGCAGCCATGTCTGCAAAACCGGCGCCGCCGCCCGACGGCAAACCATCGATCGGGCTCACCATGTTCGGCGTGACCACGCCATGCGTGACTTCGATCGCCGAGCAGCTTCGTTCGAGCTATGACTGCATGGTCTTCCACGCCACCGGCACCGGCGGCCGCACCATGGAGAAGCTGGCCGACAGCGGCTTGTTGTTCGGCGTCATCGACATCACGACGACAGAGGTCTGCGACCTCCTGTTTGGCGGCGTTCTGCCGGCAACCGAAGACCGTTTCGGCGCGATCGCCCGCACGAAGTCGCCCTATGTCGGCTCGGTCGGCGCGCTCGATATGGTGAATTTCTGGGCGCCGCCGACCATTCCGGAACGCTATAGCGGACGGCTGTTTTACGAGCACAATCCGAACGTGACGCTAATGCGTACGACGCCTGACGAAAGCCGCAGGATCGGCGAATGGATCGGTGCAAGACTAAGCCTTTGCGAGGGACCGGTCCGGTTCCTCATTCCCGAAAAGGGCGTTTCGGCGCTCGACATCGAAGGCGGCGCCTTCTTCGACCCCGAGGCCGATGCAGCACTCTTCGAGGCCATCGAGCGCACGATCCTGCCGGATAACACGCGTCGCGTGATCCGCTTGCCGCTGCACATCAACGATCCCGAATTCGCCAAGGCTGCGGTTGCGGCTTTTCTCGACATCGCCAGACAGTGAGAGACGAAGCCATGCCCGCCATACCGCGCAAGAAGATCCTGGAAAAGTTCCGCAAGATGATTGCCGGCGGCGTGCCGATCGTCGGCGGCGGCGCCGGCACCGGGCTGTCGGCCAAGGCCGAGGAGGCCGGCGGCATCGACCTGATCATCATCTACAATTCCGGCCGCTACCGCATGGCCGGCCGCGGCTCGGCTGCCGGCCTGCTCGCCTATGGCAACGCCAACGAGATCGTCAAGGAAATGGCCTACGAGGTGCTGCCGGTGGTGAAGAAGACACCGGTGCTGGCCGGCGTCAACGGCACCGATCCTTTCGTCATCATGCCGCTGCTGCTGGCCGAGCTGAAGAAGATGGGTTTTTCCGGCGTGCAGAACTTTCCGACCATCGGCCTGTTCGACGGCCAGATGCGGCAGAGTTTCGAGGAAACCGGCATGGGCTTCGGGCTCGAGGTCGACATGATCGCCGCGGCTCACGAGCTCGATCTCCTGACCACGCCCTATGTGTTCAACCCCGACGAGGCGCGCACCATGACCAAGGCCGGCGCCGACATCGTCGTCGCTCATATGGGGGTGACCACCGGCGGCTCGATCGGTGCGACGTCGGCCAAATCGCTCGACGCCTGCGTGACCGAGATCGACGCCATCGCTGAAGCGGCGCGTGCCGTGCGCAAGGATGTCGTCCTGCTTTGCCATGGCGGGCCGATCTCGATGCCGGACGATGCCCGCTACATCCTCGAACGCTGCAAGGGCCTGCACGGCTTTTACGGGGCAAGCTCGATGGAACGGCTGCCGGCGGAGGCGGCGATCGCCAGGCAGACTGCCGATTTCAAGGCGGTCACGCTGGAGCATCGGAGCCAAAAGTGGGAACCGGTTTTGGGAAAATCCGATGCGCAAACAAAAAAAAGCGGCGCCAAGACGACCGCGAAGAAAAAGAAGGGATGAGACGATGACCGACAAGAGCAAGGTGTTTGTCTACCCGAAGGATGTCAGCGCCTTCGGCTTCGACTGGGGCAAGCTGTCGCTGACGGTGGCGCCCGAGGTGAACGGCGCCACGCGCTTTTCCGGCGGCGTCGTCGACCTGCCCTCCGGCAAGGGCCACACGCGCCACAACCATCCGGGTGCGGAAGAGATCATCTTCGTCATATCAGGCAATGGCGAGCAGATGGTCGAGGACGAGGACGGCAATCCGGTCGTCGAGAAGGTCGGCCCCGGCTGCACCATCTATGTGCCGGAAAGCCGCTTCCACTCGACGCTGAACACCGGCGATGCGCCCATGCAGCTTTTCGTCGTCTATTCGCCGGCCGGGCCGGAACTGGCGTTGCGCGACCTGCCGGATTTCAGGCTGCTGCCGCCGGGCGGGAAATAGGCTCGGCTATGTCCTTCTTCGGCAGCGCCGCCCCTCATCTGGCTGCCGCCATCTTCTCCCCGTAAACGGGGAGAAGGACGCTGCCACCAATGGTTTCGCCAACCGCCAGCGTTGGCAGGAAGAGTGCCGGGGCCGCGCTCAGCTCCCTTCTCCCCGTCTACGGGGAGAAGGTGCCGGCAGGCGGATGAGGGGCAGCACCGTCATTCGCCTTATGAAGCGTCCCCCCGGTTCCAGCCCCTGCCCCGGTCGCCGAACATGACGTAGCCGCTATCGGTGACGGCCACCGTGTCCTCGATCTTGATGAAGCCGCGCGTCGGGTGCAGCATCGTCGTCTCGACCGAGAGCACCATGTTTTTCTCCAGCGGCTTTTCGGCATAGGTGCCTTCATAAGTCACCGGATGATTGGTCATCAGGAACGGCGCCTCATGGGTGATCAGTCCCATGCCGTGGGCGAAGAAATCGGTATAGGGCGCGACCTTTGACGCTTTCAGCACGCCTTCCGCGTAGGAAATCATGTCACCACCCAGCGTGCCGGAGCGTACCTTGGAAAAGGCCGCCTGCTGCACCGCCTCGACTTCGGCCAACAGATCCTCGAGTTCGGCATCCGGCTCGCCGAGAATGCCCATGCGACAGAGGTCGCCGATATAGCCGTGATAATTGCCGCCGGAATCGATCGACATCACCTCGCCCGTCTTCCAGGCCTGCGGCGAGCCGGCGCGGTTGTGGCTGGCGCCAAGCGTCAACAGGCAATACTCGAAATGCGCGCCGCGATTGGTCTCCTCGCGCCGCAGCTGCTCGATGATCTCGGTCTTGGTCGTGCCTTCGCGCGCCCAGGCAATGGTCGCCAGCATGGAATCGGTGATCAGTTCAGAGGCGATGCGCAGCTTCTCCAGCTCCGCATCCGTCTTGATCGCCCGCATCCGCTCCAGCATATCGGTCGCATCGACAAGCCTTGCATCCGGCAGCGCCTTGCGGATCAGCGTGTAGGCATCCGACGGCAGGAAGGCCGGCTCGATGCCGATGCGGGCGTCGCCCTTGCCGATTTTCGCCAGGTGCTCGACCGCGAGATTGGCGGCGTCGAGCGTGCCCCAGCAGGCGGCGTGCAAAGTCGGCGTCCAGAACGGGTTGTTCTGGTGCTCGGCGCCCTCCATGCGGTTGCCGATATAGGCGGCGTGGTCCGGGCCGCCCTTCTCGTAGACGACAACAGGCAGATAGCGGCTGTGGCCGATCGCATCCATGGCAGCGAAGAAGATGAACTTGTAGCCGCCCAGCAGATACTGCGTGTTGTGCTTGGAGGTGGCGAGCAGCACATCGATGCCGGCTTCCTCCATCAGCCGGTCGACCCTGGCATGGTCGAATGGGATGGTGCTGACGGCATTCTTACCCGGAACGACGTTCATCTTTCTCTCTCCCTGAATTCCCTGGCCGGCCGATCGGATCGCGGCAGTCCCCAGTCTGGTCTTACGAGACAAGTCTGGTCTTACGAGACAAGTCTGGTCCTACCAGATAAGGTCGGATTGAACCGCTTCCTTGTAACTGGTCCAGCGGACAAAATTTTCAAAGCCACATGAGGATGCGCCAAATCCGTCTCTGGCGAAACCCTCGGCAAGGCTCATAATCACCCTTGCAAGGATGCCGTCCGGTGTCCGAGGGTAGTGGCCACCCGGGCCGAATGGCTGAGAGGGACGGAGTTCGATCATGTCAGAGGTCACAATTTCCAGACGCAGCGTGCTTGCCGGTTCGGCACTGCTGCTGGCTTCGACGGCGCTGCCGACGATCGGCTGGGCACAGACGCCGAAGAAAGGCGGGCGGCTGGTCGTCGCCGCCGATTCCGAGCCGCGCAACCTCAACCCGGCGATCGTCGCGTCCAACGGCGTCTTCTTCATTTCGAGCAAGATCGTGGAACCGCTGGCCGAGGCGTCCTTTGACGGCAAGGACGGGCTCGACCCGCGGCTGGCGACAAGCTGGGAGGGCGCCGCGGACGGCTTGTCGGTAACGTTCAAATTGCGCGAGGGCGTCAAATGGCATGACGGCAAACCCTTCACCTCCGCCGACGTCGCGTTCTCGGCGCTGCAGATCTGGAAGCCGCTGCAGAATCTCGGCGGCACCGTGTTCAAGGATCTGGAGGCGGTCGACACGCCAGACGAACTGACGGCGGTTTTCAAATTCGCCAAACCGACACCATTCCAGCTGATCCGCAACGCCTTGCCGGCGCTGACTAGCGTGGTACCGAAGCACATCTACGAGACGGGAAAGATCGAGGAGAACCCGGCCAACAACGCACCTGTCGGCACCGGCCCGTTCAAATTCGCCGAACACAAGCCAGGCGAATATTACCGGCTGGAGAAGAATGGGGACTATTGGGGCAAGGACCAACCTTACCTCGACGAGATCATATACCAGGTGCTGCCCGACCGCACCTCGGCGGCAAGCGCGCTCGAGGCCGAAGAGATCCAGCTCGCCGCCTTTTCCGCGGTGCCGCTGGCCGATCTCGACCGCATCTCAAAAGTGCCTGGCCTCAAGGTGATCACCAAGGGTTATGAGGCGCTGACTTATCAGCTCGTGGTCGAGATCAATCATCGCCGCAAGGAGCTGGCCGACCTGAAGGTGCGCCAGGCGATCGCCCACGCCATCGACAAGGATTTCGTCGTCAAGACGGTGTTCCTCGGCTATGCCGCCACCGCCACCGGCCCAGTGCCGAAAAACGATCCGCAGTTCTATACGGCCGATGTACCGACTTATGCCTTCGACGTGGCCGAGGCCAACGCCCTGCTCGACGAAGCCGGCTACAGCAAGGGTGACGACGGCAAGCGCTTTTCGCTGAAGCTGCTGCCGGCGCCCTATTTCAACGAGACCAAGCAGTTCGGCGACTATCTGCGCCAGGCGCTCGGCGCCATCGGTATCGACGCCCAGCTGGTCAACAACGACTCGGCCGCGCATATCAAGGCCGTCTACACCGACCACGCCTTCGACCTTGCGGTCGGACCGCCGGTGTTCCGCGGCGATCCGGCGATCTCGACCACCATCCTAGTGCAGAGCGGCATCCCGGACGGGGTGCCGTTCTCCAACCAGGGCGGCTACAAGAACGATGAACTCGACGCCCTCATCGCCAAGGCGTCCGAGACGCTCGACCCCGCCGCGCGCACGGAACTTTACAGGGAGTTTCAGAAAAAGGTCGCAGCCGACCTGCCGCTGATCAATGTCGCCGAATGGAGCTTCATCAGCGTTGTCAGGGACACGGTTGGGAATGTCGCAAACAACCCACGCTGGGCGGTGTCGAACTGGGCGGACACCTGGCTGGAGGGGTGAGCTGCGGGTTAATTGAGATTGACCTTCGCCAATAGGTGAAGTTGGTAATGTCCGTGCTCGACGATACCCCCCTCTGTCCTGCCGGACATCTCCCCCTCAAGGGGGGAGATTCGCTTGCTTTGGCGACGGCCCTTCCCTCAGCAATGTTTGCGATTGGCGCCACGGCTAGTGACGGCCAATCTCCCCCCTTGAGGGGGAGATGTCCGGCAGGACAGAGGGGGGTGCCTAGGCTCGGCATTTCTGTTGATCGGCCCAAGCAGCCGGCGCCGCCATGACCCGCGCGCTTCTCCTCCTTCGCCGTCGCCTCGTCGGCAGCGTCTTCGTGCTGCTGATTGTCGTGATCGGCACTTTCCTTTTGCTGGAAGCCGCCCCCGGCGACGCGGTCGACGCCTATATCGCCTCGACCGGCGGTGACGCCGGCATGATCGAATTGCTGCGCCATCGTTGGGGCCTCGACCAGTCGGCGCTGACGCGGCTGGCGACCTATCTCTGGGCGCTGCTGCATCTCGACCTCGGCCAGTCGGTGACCTTTTCGCGGCCAATCCGCGACGTCATCCTCGAGCGCCTGCCCAACACGCTGCTGTTGATGGGCAGCGCCACCGCGCTCTCCTTCGGGCTCGGCTCGGCGCTCGGCATCTATGCCGGGGCCAGGCCCGGCGGCTTTCGCGACCGCTTGCTGTCGATCGGCTCGCTGGCGCTCTATGCCGTTCCCGGCTTCTGGCTCGGGCTGGTGCTGATCATCGTCTTTGCCGTCGACCTGCGCTGGTTCCCGATCGGCGGCATCGAGAGCATCGCGTCGGGCAAGACCGGCCTTGACCGCGCGGCCGATATCACCCGCCATCTCGTGCTGCCGGTGTCGGCACTCGGCTTCATCTATCTGGCACTCTATCTGCGCATGATGCGCGCCGGCATGGCCGAGGTCTGGCGGCAGGATTTTGTCCTCGCGGCCCGCGCCAAAGGGCTCTCCCGCCGCCGCATCGTGCTCGCCCACGTCGCCCGCAACGCGCTGTTGCCGTTGGTCACCATGCTCGGCCTGCAATCGGCGCAGATGCTCGGCGGCAGCGTCGTCATCGAAAGTGTCTTTTCGGTGCCCGGCCTTGGCCGGCTGGCGCAGGAGGCGGTGGCGGCGCGCGACACGGCGCTGCTGCTCGGCATCATCCTGGTCAGCGCCGTTCTGGTTATCGCCATCAACCTTCTCGTCGACATTGCCTACGCCTTCCTCGATCCGCGCGTCGGCGCCAGCGAGGCCGGTGCGTGAGCCGGCTTCGCCGCTTTCTTCGCACGCCGGAAGCGGTCGCCGGCGCGATCATTCTGGCGGCGCTGTTCGCCATGGCGCTGACAGCGCCTTTGTTCTTTCCCGGCGACCCGCAAGCCATTGCCGGGCCGGCATTGCTGCCGCCCTTTCAGGACTGGTCGCTGCCGCTCGGCACCGACCGGCTCGGCCGCGACGTGCTGGCCGCGCTTCTCCACGGCGCCCGCACCTCGCTGGCGGTCGGGCTGGCGGCAGCGGCAGCAGCCCTTGCCGTCGGCGCGATAGTCGGCACGCTGGCCGGCTTTGCCGGCGGTCTCGTCGACGAAGTGCTGATGCGCATCACCGACGCCTTCCAAACCGTGCCGAGCTTCCTGCTGGCGCTGGCTTTCGTCAGCGTCGTCGGGCCGTCGCTCGGCGTCGTCGTCGCGGCGATCGCGCTCGGCGCCTGGACGGGGCCGGCGCGCGTTGCGCGCGCCGAAGTGCTGTCGATCCGCGAGCGCGATTTTGTCGCCGGCGCCCGTGTCATCGGCATGCATCCGCTGGAGATCGCGTTTCGCGAAGTGCTGCCCAACGCTTTGCCGCCGGTGCTGGCGCTGTCGTCGGTGATCGTCGCCGCCGCGATCCTCACCGAGGCGGCACTTTCGTTTCTCGGCCTCGGCGACCCCAACCGCGTGACCTGGGGCGGCATGATCGCCGAAGGCCGCGCCGTGCTGCGCACCGCGCCCTTTTTGTCGATCATTCCGGGCATAGCACTCGTGCTGACCGTGCTCGGCGTCTATCTCGCCGGCGAAGGCGTCGTCGAGACGACGGCGGTGAGAAGGAGCCTGTCATGACGGCGCTGCTTTCGATCCGCGATCTGACGGTGACCTATCGCCGCGACGGCAGCCAGGTGGCGGCGCTGAACCATGTCAGCCTCGATGTCAGCGCCGGCGAGCGCTTCGCCATCATTGGCGAGAGCGGCTCGGGCAAGAGCACTCTGGCGCTGGCCATTGCCGGGCTGCTGCCGGGTTCTTCCAAGGTTGGAGGCTCGATCGAGTGGTTTTTGCCATCCTTTGGTGCCAAGGCACCCCCCTCGGTGGCCGCGATATCGGCTTCGTCTTCCAGGACCCGTCGGCCAGCCTCGATCCGGTAATGACGGTTGGCGAGCAGATCGCGGAAGTCGCGCACACGCATCTTGGTCTGACTTGGTCGCAATCCTATGCCAAGGCGAAAGCCCTGCTCGGACGCGTCCGCCTGCCCGACCCGGACGCCGCCTTGCGCGCCTACCCGCACCAGCTTTCCGGCGGCCAGAAGCAGCGCGTGGCGATTGCCGCGGCGATTGCGGCCGGTCCGAAACTGCTGATCGCCGATGAGGCGACCAGCGCGCTCGACACCATCGTGCAGGCCGAGATCGTCGCGCTGATCCGGCAATTGGTGGCCGAGGACGGCATGACGCTGCTGTTCGTCAGCCACGACATCGCGCTAGCCGCCGAGCTGGCCGAGCGCATCGCCGTGTTCCGGCACGGCGAGCTGGTCGAGCTCGGCACGACGGCGCAGATCGTCGCTAGTCCGCGCCACGCCTACACAAGAGCGCTGCTTAACGCCCATCTCGGCCTCGACGCCGAACCGCTGCTGCAGCAGTCAGGAGCGTCGCGGTGAGCAGTCCATTGCTGGCTGTTTCCGGCCTGACCAAACGATATCGTCGCGGCGGCAAGACAATAGCCGCCGTCGATGATGTCTCCTTCGACATCGAGGCCGGCGAGACGCTGGCGCTGGCCGGCCCTTCCGGCAGCGGCAAGTCGACGGTCGCGCGGCTGCTGCTGCGGCTGATCGAACCGGACGCCGGCCGCATCGAGTTTGAAGGTGGCGATTTCCTGTCCCTGAACGATACTGCGTTGCGCGCCCGGCGCGCGCGCGTGCAAATGGTCTTCCAGGACCCGCTCGCCGCCTTCAATCCGCGCGCCAGCGTGGCGCGTGTGCTTGACGATCCCTTGCGCATCCATGGCATCGCAGCCCGATCAGAACGCCCGCGCCGCATCGCCGCTCTGCTCGAGCGCGTCGGCCTGAGCGCTGATCTCGCCGCTCGTGCCATCCACGAGATCTCGGGCGGCCAGCGCCAGCGCATCGCGATCGCTCGCGCCATCGCCACAAACCCGTCGCTGATCATCCTCGACGAGGCGGTGTCCGCGCTCGACGTATCGGTGCGCCGGCAGATCCTGCAATTGCTGCTCGATCTGCAACGCGAGCAACGGATCGCCTATCTGTTCATTTCGCATGATCTCGGCGTCATCAGCGCCATCGCCCATCGTGTCGTCATTCTCGATGCCGGCCGCGTCGCCGAAAGCGGCAACGCCCGCGCGGTCATCGTTACCCCGCAGTCGGCGATCGGCAAGGCGCTGGTGGCGGCAGCGCCAAAACTGAACAGGACCAGCACGCAGGGCGCAGCGGACCGTCAGTAACCCAGCGCGCAACCATCCTTGCGCGGATCGGACGCGCCGGTAAGCGTACCCTTGTCCCAGTCGATCAGCACCAGCTGGCCGCCGCCATGCGGCTCGGTTGGGACGGACACGTCGTGACCTCGCTCGCGCAGGCCGGCGATCGCGTCGGCCGGAACGCCACGCTCGGCCTCCACAGTGTTCTGTCGGTAAAACACGCGTGGCGCATCCAGCGCCTCCTGCGGGTCCATGCCGAAGTCGATCATGTTGGTGAGCAAATGGACATGGCCGAACGGCTGGTAGCCGCCGCCCATCACGCCAAACGGCATGACTGCCCTGCCCTTGGCTGTCACCATGCCCGGCATGATGGTGTGCATCGGGCGTTTTCCCGGTGCGATGCGGTTTGGGTGGTCCGCCGCCAAGCGGAAGCTGCTGCCCCGATTCTGCAGGACGACGCCGGTCCTGGGGCCGACCACGCCGCTGCCGAACGAACCAAAGGTCGAGTTGATGAAGCTGACCGCATTACGGTCGCGGTCGACCACCGAGATGTAGACGGTATCGCTGGGCTGAAGCTCCAGGCGTGGCAGATGCGTCATTGCGCGCGCCGGATCGATCTCGGCGCGAAGCTGGTCGGCATGGGATCTGGACAACAACTGCTGCACGGGGACATGGACCTGGTTCTGGTCGCCGATGAAATTGTCGCGGTCCTGATAGGCAAGCCGCCCCGCCTCGATCTCGAGATGAAAGCGCTCGGCGCCGTTCGGTTCCAGCGAACCGAGCGAGAAGCCCGACAGCACATTCAGCATGATCAGTGCCGTCAGCCCCTGGTTGTTCGGCGGCATCTGATGAATGTCGTAGCCCCGGTAGGATGTGCCGACGGGCCTGACATAGTCGCCCTTCGTCGCCGAAAAATCCTCGAGCGCATGCAGCCCGCCAAGCGCGCGCAGACGCGACACCATGTCGTCGGCGACCTCGCCTTCATAGAAGCCGGCACGGCCACGGCGCGAGACGATGCGCAGGGTCTCGGCCAGTTGCGGCTGCCGGTGCAGCTCGCCGGCCAGCGGCGCCTTTCCATCCGGCAAAAATATCCGCGCGGCATGTTCGTCGGCGGCCAGCAAGGCAGCACTTTCAGCCCAGTCGAAGGCCACGCGGTCTTGGACGACATAACCCTGTTCGGCGTAATGTAGGGCCGGAGCGAGCGCGGCGTCGATGCCCTTCCTGCCATGATCATCGAGCAGCCGGCACCACGCGTCGACGGCGCCCGGCACGGTGACCGCGTGCGGACCGGACTCAGGCAGTTCGTCGTGCCCCCTGTCCAGATACCACTGCGCCTCTGCTGCTGCCGGTGCGCGGCCGGAGCCGTTGAAGGCCAGAACCTCGCCTTGACCGTTGGGACAATAGAGGACGAAACAGTCGCCGCCGATACCCGTCGATTGCGGCTCGACCACCGCCTGCACCGCCGCCGCGCACAGGGCTGCGTCCATTGCATTGCCGCCGGACCGCAGCATCTCGATCGCCGCCAATGTCGCCAGAGGGTGCGATGTCGCGGCCATCGCTTCCGTCGCACGAACCGGCGACCGTCCGGGGAGTTGAAAGTCACGCATGCAGTTCAATAGCCTCCGACCAACAAGATGTGAACTGGCAACAGCAGCCAAAGGGCTGCGCCACCGAAAGCAGCACCAACGACGAAACGATCACCATGGCAGCGCTCAACCCTCGCAAGCTGCCGATCTCAATCAGCGAATCTGAAACTGTCCGTGGTGTAATCGGGGTAGGCGTCCAGACTGTCGAAAAGCTCGGCCAGGTCAGGGGTATCTGCCAATATTCCGGACAAGACCAGCGCGGTCGCCACGCCGGCACCAATTCCACCGGCGACATCGTGTTCGACGCTGTCGCCGACACAGACCACGCTGCTGCGGTCCGGGTTGCCCGCCAGCGCCAGCGCGGCGTCGAAGATCGGCGTGTAGGGCTTGCCGATGCGGGTGACGCTGCCGCCGAGGCTCTCGTAGAGATCCGCAAGCTGACCGGCGCCAAAGCGAGGCCCGACTGCCGTCAGCATGATCTTGTCGGGATTGGTGCAGAAGCACGGCACCTGCCGCATCGCTGCCGGTGCAAAAAGCCTGCGATAGTGCTCGATGTCGTAGCGGTCGCCCTCGCTGGCGGCGATCAGCACCAGCTCGGCATCGTCGCCGTCGCTGGTCAGGGTAAAAGGCAGACCTTCAATTGCCGAACGATCGCCCTCGCGGCTGATCAGCAGGCACTTTGTGTTTGGGCGCAGCTTTCCGGATATCGCCATTTTGTGGAAAGACCGCCACGCGATCTCGCCGGAAGAGACAAATTGATCCCAGCTTCCTGGTTCGAAGCCGAGCTTCAGCAGGCGGGCCTCGTTGGGCCGCGCCCGCCTGCCGGAATTCGAGACCAGCACAATCGTCCTGCCTGCGCGCTTCAGCGCCGACAACGCCTCCACGGCGCCCGGATAGGGGTTCGTGCCGTCGTGCAGCACGCCAAACTGATCGAGCAGGAACACCTGATAGCGCTCGACCAGCGCTCCGACGCCGTCGAGATATTCGACTGGTTTCGTGCTCACAACAGCCCCTCTGCGATTGCGCCCATCAGCGCCAGCCGCGCCGTGCCGGCGGCCGCCTCGCCCGAAAGCGCCGGCAGAAAATCGACCCCCAATTTGCGCTGCCGGATCGCGGTCCAGGCGGGATTTGCCGCACCGCCGCCGACGCTTCTGACCGATGTCAATCGGGGGGCGCCGAGTTCGGCAAGCCGGCGATAGCCGAGCGCCTCGACCGCCGCAATGCCCTCCAACATCGCTTTCAGATAGTCGGCGTCGTCCGCCGGCCGCGGCGTCAGGCGTGGCGGCAAATCAGGATCGGCGATCGGAAAGCGTTCGCCAACCGCGGGAAGCGGATAATAGTCGAGACCGGTCTCGGTCAAAGGGTCGATCACCGCAGTCAATTCGATGATGCGCGCGAGAGAAAAATGCTGCGCCAGCACCTTGCCGCCCGAATTCGACGCACCACCCGCCAGATAGGCATCTCCCAGCCGATGACTGTAGATGCCGAACTGCGGCGCCGAGATCGGCCGATCGGAGAGGATCTTGATGGTCAGCGAGGACCCCAGCGCGGTGACGCCGTCGCCAACAGCCGCAGCCCCCGTCGCCAGGAACGACGCGCAGCCATCCGTCGTGCCGGCGACCACGGCGACGTCGCGCGCCAGGCCGAACAGGTCCGCGGCGTTCGCGGTGAGCTTTCCCGTGACATCGCCCGGCTTGACGACACTAGGCAGGAATCCCATGCGCATCCCGGTCGCCGCGATCCAGTCCGGCCAGCGGCGGGCCTCGACGTCGTAGCCGGTCTTCAGGGCATTGTTCTCGTCGCTGGCGTCGAAGCGGCCGGAGAACTGTCCCGCGATCCAGTCGGCCTGATGCAGCACCGCCGCGACGCCAGGCAGGCGCAGGAGCGACAGCGCCTTGGCGAGACCGGACGTCGGCCCACGTGCTGCGCTCACGGCCGGCGCCTCGCGCGCGATCACCGCCAGAATGGCGTCGTCGTCGACCTTGTCGTTGTACATCAACGGCTCGGCCAGCGGCCGCCCGGCGCCGTCGACCGGCAGCAGCGTGCCGGAAGTGCCGTCGACGGCGATCGACCGGACCGCCGCACGATCGATGCTCGAAAGCAGTTCCGTCAGCGCCGCGCCGACCGCTGACCACCATACCGACGGGTCGCGGGCATTCTGGCCAAATCTGTCGAGTGGAACGGCGGAACGCGCGGCAATCGAAAAGTCCGGCCGCATGGCGACGGCGCGGGCGCCCGATGTGCCGATGTCGATTCCGATCGAAAGCGGGCCGGTTGACAACGCCATGTCAGCTGCCGGCTGCATTGAGTTTCTGGCGATACTGCTCGGCGTCCCAGTTGATCAGTTCGTCGTTCTCGGCGGCGGTCAGATAGTTCAGCTTCGCTGCGACGTCGACCCGCGCCGTCACGTCGGCGAGGCAGCGTTGCATGGCATTTGCGCCGGCACTGGCGTCGCCGCGCATCAGCACGCCAAGCCCGGGAAACAGGATCGCCACCGGTGCCGTGCCGCACCGTTCGGTGACACGCATCACGTCCTCACCGGGCCTCGCCACGACCGAACCCTGGCCGAGAAAGATGACGTGATCGGGATAGAGGCTGCCTCCTGACGCCATGCGGCAGCTTTCAGGATCGATCGCGACGGCATGCGCTTCGCCATCCGCCGGCAGCCTGTAGCCGCTGCGTGCGATGAGCGTCGTCAATGCGACAACGTTGGGCTCCGCCACCTTACGGGGCGGCCGCGCCAGAAGTCGTGTGACGCGACGCAGCAGCGCCTCGGCGCCGGCGACGGTCTCGGCTGCGACGACCAGGCCATGGTTGGCAAGGATCAGCACATCGACCCCGGGCCGAAGGCGCTCGGCAATGCCCTGGGCAAGCGGCAGGCCGGGTCGGCGATAGGGAACATACGCCCATTCGAGGCCATCCAGGCGCTTGGCGACTTGAGCCTCGCAGTCGGCCTGCACGGCAAGCGAAATGGTATCGACGCAGTGGACATGCAGAACGACGCGCTGCGGCATCATCGCGTGAACCGTGGTCTCGATCGAAGGACGCAGCTTGCGGGCGTTGAGCGCCTCGATGGCGAAACCCTGTGGCTGATCGGCGGCCGGGTCGCGCTGTTCGACAGCCCTAATCAGCGGCGGGATCGCCACCGGGACCATGATGTCCTCGGCGAGCGCGTCCTTCAACCAGGTGCCGGAAGCCTTGATCCAGAGCGTGTCGCCGGCTTTCAGCGACGTGTTGCCGCCCGCGGCCTGGGTCAAGTGCGGGTCGCGCCCGATGCTGGCCGAAAGCGACCGCAAAGCGCCCAACTCCTGCGCATCCGCATTGATTGCCATCGAAACTCCTTCACAAACCGGCCGCCTAGCCACGGCTTTGGATCCCGGTAGCCGGGACAGCGAGTGACGCTGGTATCGCAGCGGCGAGTAAGTTACGTCAATAGTGATCTTATCCCACCAAATCAAGCTTGCAATCTGATCTGCGTTGAGTAAGTTGCACCAATTGCCGTGGCAAGATGGCATTTCGGGAGGGTATCCGTTGAGCGACTCCGGCCGCCAGCGTCAGATCGTCGAGCTGTTGCGGGATCGCCCCTTCGCCTCGGTGCGCGAGCTGCAGGAGCGGCTCGGCGTATCGGCTGCGACGGTGCGGCGCGATATCGACAAGATCGACGAGGCCGGCGAAGCACGCAAGGTCTATGGCGGCATCTCGGCGCTCGATGGCGCTGCGCAGGCGGGCGTCGCCTATGCCCGGCCCTACGACGAGAACCGCGATCTCGCGGTCGAGGCCAAGCGGCAGATCGCCGCTCTCGCGGCGACCATGGTGCGCGATGGCGACGCCGTCATCGTGCATGGCGGTTCGACCTGCTTCCATCTCGGCGTCAAGCTCGCTGACCGCAACATCCGGCTCTATACCAACTCGATGCCGCTCATCGCCTATTTGAGCGACCACGGCCATTGCAGCCTGACCGTTGCCGGCGGCGAACTGCATCGCGAGCCTGGCATCATCCATTCGCTCACCCAGACGGTGCCGTTCTACGCATCGAAGTTCTTTCTTGGCTCGCAGGGCATCGGCCCGGAGGGCGTGCTGGAATCGCATCCGCTGCTGGTCCGCTCCATCGCCGAGCTCAGCCTATGCGCCGACCAGATCGTGGTGCTGGCCGACAGCCGCAAACTGTCGATCCATGCGCGCAACGTCGCGCTGCCCTTGTCGCGCATCGGCACGCTGGTGACCGATGACGGCCTTTCCGATGCCGACGCACGCATGCTCGAAAACGCCGGCGTCATGGTGCGGATCGCCTCTGCCTCGGGAGCCGTCCAGTGAAGGTGGCTGTCCTCGACTTCGGCAAGACCAACTCGAAGCTGTTCGTCTTCGGTCAGGACGGGCAGATTCTAGGTGAGCGCCGGACCCAGCCGAACTGGACGCGCGAAGGCGGCTTCAGTGTGCTCGACGAAGCAGCGCTTCACGATTGGGCGGCGCGCGCCGTCGGCGAAGCGGTCGACATCCATGGCATAGAGGGCTTGATGGTTTCGGGCCATGGCTGCACCTTTGCCCTGGTCGACGATGCGGCGCTGACGCATCCGATACTCGACTACGAGCAGGAGCCACCGGCCGAGATTGCCGCGCAGATCGATCGCCGCATTCCGGATTTTGCCGAGACCTTCTCGCCGCGCCTGCCGCTCGGCTTCAACTATGGTCGCCACATGCTGTGGCTGAAGACGGTGCAACCAAGCGTGTTCGCCGCCGCCAAATCGATCCTCGGTTATCCGCAGTACTGGAGCTGGCGCTTTGGCGGCCGGGCGGTCTCGGAGGTGTCCTATCTCGGCTGCCACTCGCATCTGTGGGCGCCGCGCAAGCGCGATTTCTCCACGCTGGTCGACGCCGAGGGATGGCGCGGCCAGATGCCCGCCTTCGAGCGTGCCGGCGCGGTCATCGGCGAGCAGCGCTTCGGCGAGGCGACACGGCCGATCGCCATTCACAACGGTGTCCATGACAGCAATGCCGCGCTCCAGGCCTATCGCCGGCAGGCGCCTGGGCCGGTCACCGTCGTCTCGACCGGCACCTGGGTCGTCGTGCTCAATCCGCACTGCCCGCTCGACGCGCTCGATCGCGACCGCGACATGCTGGTCAATGTCGATGTCGACGGCGGCCCGGTGCCGACCATCCGCTTCATGGGCGGCCGTGAATTCGCAACGATCAGCGCCGGTTGGCAGGGCGCGATCGCCCCCTCAGCCGTACAGCAGGTAATCGACGCCGGCATCATGGCGCTGCCCAGCTTCGCGCCAGGCGGGCCGATGCCTGGCCATCGCGGCGAACTGGTCGGGCGCGCACCCACCGCGGAGGAGCGCGCGGCTTTGGCGCTGCTCTATGTCGCGCTGATGGTCGATCTGTCTCTCGACCTGATCCATTCGAACGACACGGTGATCGTCGATGGCGGGCTGAACAGTGGCGGCCTGCTTGCCAGCCTGCTGGCGCAGCTGCGTCCCGGCCAGGCCTTTATGCAGGGCGCCACGTTGGAGGGCAGCGCCACCGGAGCGGCGGCTCTGGCCTTCGAGAGTGTTGGACGCGAATTTGCCGCCGAGGCGCCGGAGCCGGTACGCGCCTCGAGCTTCACCGGGCTTGCCTTCTATCGCGATAGCTGGCGCGGCCTCGCCGCCGACCGAGGCATCGCTGATGCCGCAGCGGGAGGCGCGCGATGACCGCCGCTGCCCGGATCGAACCCGTGCACCAGCCGGTGCTGGAGATGCGGCACATCTCCAAGACGTTCGGCCCGATTCGCGCCTTGCAGGAAGTATCGTTGACCGTTCACGCCGGTGAACTGCACGCGCTGATGGGCGAAAACGGCGCCGGCAAGTCGACGCTGATGAAGGTGCTGTCCGGCGCCTATCGGCCTGATCCCGGCGGCGAGATTCTGATCGACGGCACACCGGTCGCGACCGGCGACCCGATCAAGGCACGCGCCAACGGCATTGCCGTCATCTATCAGGAGCTGTCGCTGGCGCCCAACCTGACGGTCGCGCAGAACATCTTCCTCGGCAACGAGCCGAGACGGTTCGGCATCGTCGACCGCGACCAGTGCAATCGCCGCGCCAAGGAGATCATCGTACGGCTCGGCGTTTCCTTCTCGGCGCGCGCCTCGGTCTCCAGCCTGTCGCTTGGCGAACGCCAGATGGTCGAAATCGCCCGCGCGCTGTCGACCAGCGCGCGCATCATCGTCATGGACGAGCCGACCACCTCGCTGACCTCGCGCGAAACCGACAGGCTGTTCGAGGTGATTGCGACGCTGAAGGCGCAGGGCATCGCCATCATCTACATCAGCCACCGCATGGAAGAGGTCTACCAGCTTGCCGACCGCGTCAGCGTGCTGCGCGACAGCGGCTATGTCGGCACGCTCGAACGCGCCGATCTGAACGCCTCGCGCCTCGTCTCGATGATGGTTGGCCGTGACCTGTCCGCCTTCTACAAGAAGGATCACCGCCCGCCGGACAGCAAGCGCGCGATCGCACTGTCGGTGCGCGACATGTCGGACGGCAATCTCCTGAAAGGCTGCTCCTTCGACCTGCACAAGGGCGAAGTCTTGGCGCTGGCGGGCCTGGTCGGCTCCGGCCGCACCGAACTCGCGCGGCTGATCTTCGGCGCCGACAGGCACACATCAGGCACGCTGGAACTCGACGGCAATCCGATAGCCATCGGCTCGCCGCGCGAGGCGCTGGATGCCGGCATCGCCTATCTTACCGAAGACCGCAAGGAACTCGGCCTGTTCCTTGACATGTCGATTTCCGACAATATCAGCATGGGCGTGCTCGCCAGGGACGCGCAGGCCGGCGGCCTGCGCGACTTCGCCACGGCCGAAAGGCGCGCCGCCAAGGCCGTTTCCGACCTCTCCATCCGCAGCAGGTCGGTGCAGGCCAATGCCGGCTCGCTGTCGGGCGGCAACCAGCAGAAGGTGCTGCTCGCCCGCCTGCTCGAAACCGAGCCGCGGGTCCTCATCCTCGACGAACCGACCCGCGGCGTCGATGTCGGGGCGAAGTCGGAAATCTACCGGCTGATCGATGATCTTGCCAAAAAGGGCATCGCCATCCTGATGATCTCCAGCGAACTGCCGGAGGTGATCGGCGTCGCCGACCGCGTGCTGGTGATGCGCGACGGCACTATCGCTGGCGAGGTGACCGCATCCGAAGGCCAGCCGCTCAGTCAGGAGGCAATCATGGAACTCGCAACGGGAGCGGCCAAGGGATGACCGACAAAAGCGGCCTGGGGATGACCGACAAGGCAACCGGGATGAGTGCGGGTGACCAGGCGGTCGGCAGGAGCCGGCGGCTGCGCACCGCCTTCGCCGCGCTTGGCATGCTGCCGGTCCTGATCCTTTTGGCGGCCGGCTTCCAGATCATGAACCCGCGCTTCCTCACCGAGACCAACCTGTTGATCGTCACCCAGCAGTCGTCGATCAACATCGTGCTCGCAGCCGGCATGACCTTCGTCATCCTGACCGGCGGCATCGACCTCTCCGTCGGCTCCATTCTTGCCGCCTCGGCGATGGTGGCGGTGATGGTGTCGCTGGTGCCGGAATGGGGCATGCTCGGCGTGCCGGCGGCCATTCTGGTCGGCCTCGGCTTCGGCGTCATCAACGGGCTGCTCGTCGCCTATATCAAGCTGCCGCCCTTCATCGTCACGCTTGGTTCGCTGACCGCCGTGCGCGGCGTCGCCCGCCTGCTCGGCCAGGACACCACGGTGTTCAACTCGGACCTGCCGTTCGACTTCATCGGCAACGGGTCGCTGTTCGGCATCCCCTGGCTGGTCATCATCGCTCTGTCGGTCGTGGTGCTGTCCTGGCTGGTGCTCAAGCGCACCGTGCTCGGCACCTGGATCTATGCCGTCGGCGGCAATGCCGAGGCGGCCCGCCTCACCGGCATCAAGGTGCCGCTGGTGCTGCTCTTCGTCTATGGCGTTTCAGGCCTTCTCGCCGGCCTTGGCGGCGCCATGTCGGCGGCCCGGCTCTACGCTGCCAACGGGCTGCAGCTTGGACAGTCCTACGAACTCGACGCCATCGCCGCGGTCATCCTCGGCGGCACCAGCTTCGTCGGCGGCGTCGGGTCGATCTGGGGCACGCTGATCGGCGGCCTGATCATAGCGGTGCTCTCCAACGGGCTCATCCTGGCCGGCGTTTCCGACATCTGGCAGTACATCATCAAGGGATTGGTCATCATCGTGGCGGTCGCCCTCGACCGCTACAGGCTCCAAGCGGGAGCAAGAACGTGATTGACCTAGTCGCCGGCGTCAACGACCCGGTTCATGTGTAACGCACCGTGAGAGGCGCGGGGCATCAGGAGGAAAACAATGAAGACCATCGCTAAACTGCTCTGCGGCGTTGCCCTCGCGGCCGTCGCCGTCGCACCGGCCTCGGCCAAGGACCTGAACAAGGTCGGCATCTCGGTCGGCCTGCTCGGCAACCCGTTCTTCGTCGCCACCATCAAGGGCATCGAGGACGCCGCCAGGAAGATCAACCCGAACGTCGAGGTGACGTCGGTGTCGGCCGACTACGACCTCAACAAGCAGGTCTCGCAGGTCGACTCGTTCATCGCCGCCGGCGTCGACGTGATCATGCTCAACGCCGTCGACGCCAAGGCGATCGCGCCGGCGGTGAAGAAGGCGCAGGCGGCCGGCATCGTGGTTGCCGCATTCGACGTTTCGGCGCCGGGCGCCGACGTCACCGTGATGACCAACAACGTCAAGGCCGGCGAAGCGGCCTGCCAGTATCTGGTCGACCACACCGGCGGCAAGGGTGACTATGTCATACTGAACGGACCGGCATCGTCGTCGATCCTGGAGCGGGTGAAGGGCTGCAAGGACGTGCTGGCAAAACACCCGGACATCAAGATCCTTTCCGACGACCAGAATGCCGAAGGCTCGCGCGACGGCGGCCTGAAGGTGTTCCAGTCGCTGCTGACCCGCTTCGACAAGATCGACGCGGTGTTCGCCATCAACGACCCGACGGCGATCGGCGCCCAGCTTGCGGCCAAGCAGCTCAACCGCTCGGAGTTCATTTTCACCGCGGTCGACGGCGCGCCCGACATCGAGAAGGAACTCTCTTCCGGCACCTCGATGATCAAGGCCTCGGCCTCGCAGGATCCTTACGTCATGGCCGGCCAATCGCTGCAGATGGCAGCTGAAGTGCTTGCCGGCAAAAAGCCGGCCGAGGCCACGGTGCTGCTCGACCCGCAGCTGATCACGGCAGAGAACCTGACGGATTACAAGGGTTGGACCGCGGCCCGCTAGCTAAAGCCTCCCAAGGCTGGTGCGGCCGGGCGACCGGCCGCACCAATTTTTTGTTTTGAGCATCAGATTTTTCGCAAACCGGTTCCCACTTCTTGGGTCCGATGCTCTCGAGCAGCAGGAGACGATCATGTCGCGCATTGGAATCCACTCTTTCGTCTGGTCGGCGAGCTCGGCGCAAGACGACCTCGAACGGACGCTGGCCAACACCAGGGAGGCGGGCTTCGACCTGATCGAATTCTCCTATCTTGACCCTGCCAATGTCGATGTTGGCGGGCTGGCCAAGCGCATCGCCGACCTCGATCTCGGCGTGGCGATCAGCATCGGGCTGCCGCCCGACGGCGACATTTCAAGCGCCGACAAGGCGATTGCCGCGCACGGCGTCGAAGTCCTCAATGACACGATCGCGCTCACCCGCGATCTCGGCGGCCGGAAGGTCGCCGGCATCCTCAGCACCAGCCATGGATTGCAGACTGAGGCGCCGACGCGCGATCAATGGAACCGCAGTGCCGCCACGCTTGCCAAGGTCGCGGAGACCGCCAAGGCCGCCGGCGTCACGCTCAACCTCGAGATCGTCAATCGCTTCGAGAGCAATCTGCTCAACACCGCGGCGCAAGGGTTGGCTTTCATCGAGGACACCGGTTCCG
The DNA here is from genome assembly GCF_055811235.1 of Mesorhizobium sp. WSM4810. NCBI lineage: Bacteria > Pseudomonadati > Pseudomonadota > Alphaproteobacteria > Hyphomicrobiales > Phyllobacteriaceae > Mesorhizobium > Mesorhizobium sp. WSM4810. The sequence continues at coordinate 231,405 of NZ_JBVVQV010000008.1, forward strand.
ACAACATTTTTCTGCATCTCGATACGTTCCATATGAACATCGAGGAGGCCGATGTCGGGTTGGCCATCCGCCACGCCGCCAAAAAGATCGGCTATGTCCATATCGGTGAGAGCCATCGCGGCTTCCTCGGCACCGGCAACATCGACTTTGCCGCGATCTTCGATGCGCTGACCGCAATCGGCTATGGCGACGACCTCAGCTTCGAATCCTTCTCGTCGGAGATCGTCGACGAGAACCTGTCGAAGAAAACCGCCATCTGGCGCAATCTGTGGACCGACAATATGGAGCTGGCCCGGCATGCGCGCCGCTTCATCGCCATCGGGCTGGAGACGGCGCAGCGCAAGGCCGAGCTTGTTGCGTCAAGCCATCAGCCTTAGGGCCGGTTGCGATCCTCAGGCCAGCTCAAAACGTTCCACGGCGCGCATGATGCCACGCAGCTCGGCCAGGCCTTTCAGGCGGCCGATCAAAGAATAGCCGGGGTTGATCCTGGTCTTGCCGATATCGTCGGCGAGCAAATGGCCATGATCGGGTCGCATGGGAATCCGCCAATCAGCGCGACCTTCCCTTCGGCGGCGCGTCTCTTCCTGCATCAAAGCGAGGATGACATGCGCCATGTCGGTGCCGCCCTCCAGATGCTCGGCTTCATGGAAGGAGCCGTCATCCTCGATGGTTACATTGCGCAGATGGACGAAATGGATCCGGTAGGCGAACTCCTTGACCATGCCGACAATGTCGTTGTCTGCGCGCGTACCGTAGGAGCCTGTGCAGAATGTCAGGCTGTTGGCAGGGCTGTCGACGGCGTTGAGGATGAAACGCGCGTCCTCGGCGGTCGAAACGATCCGTGGCAGCCCATAGAGCGAGAATGGCGGGTCGTCGGGATGGATGCACATGCGCACCCCCTCCTGCTCGGCCACCGGAATGATCTCGCGCAAAAACCAGGCAAGATTGTCGCGCAGCTCCTTCGGCCCGATCGAGTCATATTCCGCCAATGCCTCACGAAAACTATCCCGGTTGTAGCTGCGCTCGGTTGCCGGCAGGCCGGCAATGAGATTGCGCTCCATCCTGTCGATCTGCTCTTCGCTCAATTCCTTCAGTCGCGATTCCGCTTCCGCGATGCGTGCCGCGCTGTAGCCGAATTCGGCATTCCTGCGCTTCAGGACGAACAGGTCGTAGGCGGCAAAATCGATCGCATCGAACCGCAGTGCGTAGCCCGTCGTTGGAAGCCGATAGGCAAGGTCGGTGCGGGTCCAGTCGACCACCGGCATGAAGTTATAGCAGATCGTCGCAATGCCAGCCTTGGCGAGCGCACGGATCGTGTCCTTGTACCAGCCGACATAGCGAAGCCGTTCCGCCGAGCCGATCTTGATCGAATTGTGGACGGGAATGCTCTCCACAACCGACCAGGTCAGCCCTTCGGCCTCGATGACCCGCTTGCGCTCCAAAATGTCCGTCAAAGGCCAGGCGCGGCCGTCATAGATATTATGCAGGGCGGATACGACGCCCGAGGCTCCGGCCTGCTTGACATGATCGAGCGTCACCGGGTCGTCAGGGCCATACCAGCGCCAGCATTGTTCCATCGAGGCTTTTCCTTTGCGATAAAACGGAACCGTATTGTTGGGCCACAATGGAAGTCAAATTAAAGGAGTTTGCGCCATGAAGGATTTCGACGGCAAGATTGCTCTGGTGACGGGGACGACCGGGATCGGCCTGGCAACCGCCAGACGTCTTGCGGCGGGCGGGGCGGCGATCATCGCCTGCGGCATCGACCCCGCGGCCAACACGGCGATGAGAGCGGAACTGGGCAGCTCCGGCGCCGAGGCGCTGGTCGTGGCCGTCGACGTCTCCGTGCCGGATCAGGTCCGCGACGCGGTCGCAGCCGGTGTTGAACGGTTCGGCGGCCTCGATATCATCGTCAATTCCGCGGCGGTCCATCCGTATGGCACCGCTGTTAGCACCGATTTCGACATCTGGAACCGGGCGATGTCCGTCAATGTCGGCTCGATCTACCTGACCGCGCATTTCGGTATTCCGGAAATGATCAGGCGAGGCGGCGGCGCCATCGTCAACGTGGCTTCGGTGCAAGGTTTCGCCTGCCAGCAGAACGTCGCCGCCTATTCCACGACCAAGGGCGCCATCCACACATTGACGCGCGCTCTGGCGCTCGACCACGCGCGCTCCGGCATTCGCGTCAATTCCGTCAGCCCGGGCTCGATCCGCACCCCGATCCTGGAAAAGGCGGCGCGCGGCGAAAACGGCACCGACGCCGATGTCGAGGCCGCCTACAGGCGCTTCGGCGAAGCGCACCCCATCGGGCGCATCGGCGAGCCGGAGGAAGTGGCGGAACTCATCGCCTTTCTGTGTTCGTCGAAAGCCGGCTTCTGCACCGGCGCGGACTACAGGATCGATGGCGGCCTGACTGCCGGCATCGGCGTGAAGTAGAACGGGAAGATCGGTCTCGGCTTTGCGGGAGACGTTGTCATCGGACGATTTTCGGTCAGCCGCCACACGTAGCACCAGCGGCGGCGAACCAATAGCGCATAACATGCGCGAGCGCGAATACTGCACTTGCAGCCGGTTCAACCGTCTGATTCCCTTGGTTACGCTGGGCTGTCCTGATTCGCGCACTGTCCAAAGTCTTTGCAGCGCGCCGGGAACAAGCCTTCCACCGACCGCTGCGCTTGCGCATTCAAGGGGAGAGACGGCAAATGAACACTGCAACGAGGCCGACAATCTCGGAGATGAGGCCCAAGATATCCGTCATCGGGGTTGGCGGCGGTGGCGGCAACGCCATCAACAACATGATCGCCGAAGGCTTGCAGGGCACCGAGTTCATCGTTGCCAACACCGATGCCCAGGCGCTCACCATGTCGAAGGCAACGCGGCTGATCCAATTGGGAGCGCACGTCACGGAAGGCCTTGGTGCAGGATCCCTGCCCGAGGTCGGCCATGCTGCGGCCGTGGAATCTATCGACGAAATCATGGACCATCTTGCGGGAACGCATATGTGTTTCGTGACCGCAGGCATGGGAGGCGGAACTGGAACCGGTGCAGCACCGGTCATAGCGCAGGCCGCGCGCAACGCAGGAATACTGACCGTGGCCGTCGTCACCAAGCCGTTCGTCTTCGAAGGAAACCGCCGAATGCATGCGGCCAATGAGGGCATCGAGCGGCTGCGCGAAAGCGCCGATACCGTCATCGTCATACCGAACCAGAACCTCTTCAGGATCGCCGATGCCAAGACGACGTTCGCGGACGCTTTCGCCATGGCGGACCGCGTACTCTACGCCGGCGTCGGCTGCATAACCGATCTCATCGTCAAGGAAGGCCTGATCAATCTCGACTTTGCCGATGTGAAGTCGGTAATGCGCGATATGGGTCGCGCGATGATGGGGACCGGCGAAGCCACCGGCGAGGACCGCGCCAGGAAGGCAGCCGAAGCGGCGATCGCAAACCCGCTTCTCGACGAAGCGTCGATGATGGGCGCCAAGGGCGTCCTTGTCTCGATATCGGGCGGCACTGACATGACGCTGTTCGAGGTCGACGAAGCCGCCACCCGCATCCGCGAGGAGGTCGACGCCGATGCCGACATCATCGTCGGCGCCATTTTCGACAAGGCGCTCGCAGGAAAATTCAGGGTGTCGGTGGTTGCGACGGGATTGCGGCGGGGGCTTGAGATTCCGCTGACGGTGGGGTTGGAAAACCGTGTGAATTGAGCGACGCCCTTATGGCAGCACCACGGCAGGTTTCGACTGAAGGTCCGACGCACCGGACACCGCCGCCAGACGCCCAACCCTGATTGTTGCGGGATAAGCCTGCACAGCAAGTTGTCGGTTTTGCCTGCGCGACTTCTTGCTGTCGAATTGGAACGCCAGGCAGCGCTCATGGCGCCGGCCGCGTGAACAGGGTGCGGAACAGTTCCTCAGCCCGTCGCAGGCCCTCATCTGTCAGAACCACCGACTTCGCCTTGTTTGCCGGATTGGCGATCAGTCCCTTCTGGTGCAAGCGATCCAGAGCATCCCAATCCAATCCCTTCCAGGCGCGCCTCTCTTCATGCAGCGTTAGCCAAAGCAGCCCGAGAACGGCATTGTCGATCTTGTCGGTGTCCGTCTCCATGCCAAGCAGATTAACACGGGAAGACGGCGCCTGCCGAGACCCACACCCTCGGGTAACTCGATGAGGATCAAACTGGCCGCGCCAGGCTGCAAACGCAAAACGGCCCGCGTGATGCGGGCCGTTTTTGTTTGGTTGCGGGGACAGGATTTGAACCTGTGACCTTCAGGTTATGAGCCTGACGAGCTACCGGGCTGCTCCACCCCGCGTCAACTAGACGGCGAATGCCGGCCGGGCAGCCCGGACTTTTTGTTTTGTCCGTCCTCGAGGCCTTCGGCCTTTGCGGGCGGACGGGGCGCTGCTCCACCCCGCGTCAACTAGACGGCGAATGCCGGCCGGGCAGCCCGGACTTTTTGTTTTGTCCGTCCTCGAGGCCTTCGGCCTTTGCGGGCGGACGGGGTGCTGCTCCACCCCGCGTCAACTTCAGAAGTAAGCCTTGGCTCACTGGAATCAAGCTTGCGCCAATTGAAAGGGCCGCTTGCGCGGCCCGAGTTCCCGATTGGCGGGCCTGTTTTGTAAGGAGAAGACTGGATTTTTGCAACGTGCGTTTTGCAGACCTGGCAGCGACCTACTCTCCCGCG